>CBDUKY010000001.1:0-32552 GCA_965367925.1 uncultured Pseudomonadales bacterium
TACTACTGTCAGAGACTGGACCTGAGCAGCAAAGACAATCACAAACAACGAACTACCTGTTAGTGCTGCACTGATTGATGCAAGGGGTTTAGGCTGCAAACCGTCAATCAGCCAACCCCATATAGGTTTTGACAGCAATGCAGGTACTGAGGCGACCGTTATCATCAATGCTGCAGTATTTCTGTCATAGCCTGCATCAGTCATAAAAGGCACTGTCTGCAACAACATCACCTGGATCGTGATCACAAATAGGCCAAAGGCGATCACCAGAGAATAAAAGGTACTTGTCCTGAGCGCCTCACGTCTGGTTAGCGAACGATTAAAATCGTCAGTCGCATTTTGATTAAGCCCCTGATCAACATAATCCTGACTTCTGCCATCGGGATGCAGACCAAAGTCCTCCGGCGTTCTACGCATAGACAATGCAGCAGGAATTACCAGAGCAACGGTAATCAATGACAGTATCTGCCAGGCAGTACGCCAGTCGTACTCATCGATTATCCATGTGGTTAAAGGGGTAAGCAGTACCCCGGCAAAAGACACACCCATGGCTGCGAAGGCGACTGCCCGACCTCTAAAATCTACAAACCACTTGGCAAGGGTGACATTGACAACAAGGTTACCGATCAGCGCTGAGCCAACAGTTAGCACCAGTCCATTTAGCATTACCCATTGCCATAGCTGTTGCACCATCGATAATGAATAGAGCGCGACACAAAGAATAATCGTCCCCGCCACCATAAAACGCCTGGCTCCATAGCGGTCTACTTTAGCGCCAATAAAAAAACCAGTTGCCGCCATCACTATCTGGCCGATGGTACGAGGTAGGGTAAATTCTGCACGCGTCCAATCAAGCTCTGCACTCATCGGAATCATGAATGGGCCGATAACGTAGTTTTGCATGCCCGTCGCGACAAACTGGGCGACAAACGCTGCAACAATTAGCCAATAGCCATAATAGATGCGCTGCAAGGGACAGCCTTGTATCAATCAAGAAGCGTCAGTGAAGCCCTAAAGATGGTTAAGATCAAGTAGATACAGAATGCTTATCAAGGCCAATAGCAGTCACATATATTCGACTGATCGATTGAATAGCGCCTGCTGCCAGACAATTCCTTAACCGGCAAACACTAAAGCCGCAATGCACGAGTGACATCACGCCAGTCAATAATTTTGAAATTCTGTGTTGAGCCGGCAGGCGCATTAAAGCCGTCTTGCACTACTAGTACACCATCGGGATACTTTTCTCCGAGTGGTTGACCGCTCGCTGCAAGACCATCTGTTTCTTGACTACCATCTATACCCGATGAGGGGTCTGTACCAATACGGAATCGGCCAAGAAATGCATAAGGTGGAATTCCGCGATAGACCGCATAGCTATCATTACCCTGTGATGAGGCGATAAGATATTGTTGCAAGCCATTATCATATAGCGCCACACCTTCGACATCAGATACAAGCCCGGTTGCATTTCCAACGATATCGACCTGATTGGCAACGCCAAACTCAAATTCCGTCGAACCCACTATCGTTTTAACTCGCCAGATTGCCTTGTTCTCTTCACCGACGAACAATACTGATGAATTATCCTGATGCACACAACCTTCAAGCTGACTGGAAAAACGTAGACTTCCAACTTCGCGAGCAACCACGGTGGGTAAAATTGACTCAAACTGATGGGCTTTTACAACACCGGTTTTGTAGGTTACAAAAACTGTTGCTACGCTCTCTATCTTGCCTATACAAATACCATAAGGTTCTTCATCGACAGGGAAAGCACCCATCAGGTGTGCACCGGTTTCATCAACACTAAATAGCGTGACAGAGTTATCAGCACGATTCGAAGTTACCGCAAGGTCACCATACCATGTGCCAACTTCAAGGTTTTGCCGCAAATCAACATTGTTAGGTAGCCCAGCCGGGACAAACTGAAGCAGATTGCCAGAGAAATCATAGATAGCCAGCCCTGCTTTCTTATCCGTTCCAAGTAGCAGACTCTTCTCAGGGTTAGTCGGATGAATCCAAATAGCCGGGTCATCTGCAGCATCTTCAGTGGATTCTACTGGCGCTGTTTCTGCTCGTGCAGTAATAACTGGTACCACCGCCATATCAATGTAGGCGACAAATTCCCGCGTCGCATCTTCTGGCAATTCGTTAGCATCTGGGATGGATTCAAATTGACTTAAGAAGCTTTTTTGAAGACTCGCAAGTTCTTCCTCGACATCTATCACTGGCTTGTTATCTGCACAGCTATTCAAGAGGGTGACCAATAACCCACCCAACAGACCACGGACTAAAACTGAATTCATTGTCTTGCTCACTTGTGCAGATTAAATAACTCACCCGACTTTGGTCAGGTGAGAATAGACTTAAAAGGTGGCCTGGACGCCTAACTTACCTGTCCAGGAATATTCCTCATACTGCAACAAGCGATCACCACCGGGACCCTGTTGAAAGGCTATGTAGGGTTCGTCGCCGAGATTGACCAACTGCGCGTAGACACGAACATTGTCTGTGACCCTATAACTTGCGGTCATATCAAACTGGGTATGGTCCTTAACGTAACGGTCTTCGTCAGCACTGCCTCCTAGTTCATCTAAATATTCATCCCTGTAACTAGCTGTGAAGCGGATACTGAGCGGACCCTTTTCATAGCCTAACATAGCATTGTAGTTGTGCTCGCTCGCCGCGGGTAAGGGTATGCTGCGCTGATTAATATCACCTTCAGCATCTGTGTAGGTGTAGTTAAAGCCTACTAACAACCCATCGAAGGGAGAGGGCAAGGAAGTCAGGGCCTGTTGGTAGGCAAGTTCAACACCACGCACCCTGGCCTCATCACCATTTAGAGGAATTAGCGCTTCATCAAAATTCACACCGCTAAATACGCCGTTGAAGGGTGCATCCCCTGCGTCATACTCTACATCGACAATAAAGTTATCGATCTGCTTATAGAACATCCCTAATTGAAGAACCGCTTCAGGCGCAAAATACCATTCAGCACTTACATCATAGTTCCATGCAATGAACGGCTCTAAATCTGGATTACCAAATTCCCCTTCTCGTTCACCATCGTCAGCTTCTTCGACAATGAACCTTGGCGCAATTTTGCTGATTCCTGGCCGAACCACACTTTTGAAAATACCCGCACGCAGAACAATGTCGCTGCTAGCATCTAAACGAAGGCTAAGACTCGGCAAAACATCTGTATAGCTATTGTCGAAAGTCTGGCTCGTTGTGAACACGGTATCTTCCGTGAGTACAACACCGTTGTGAGTGCCATTCTCTTCAACCAGTTCAACAAGATTTCCTCGCATATCATTGTCGGTTTTTTCAATTCGAACACCACCAACGATGGTCCAGTTATTGATCTCATAGTGTCCCAATACATAAGCAGCAAGAATGTCTTCATCAACCTGATAGTCTTCGATAGCTGATTCAAACTGTGTATCCAGATCATTTACCTCAAAGTTGGAGAGGTTTGCCTGATTAAAAGCACGGACAGCGCCTAGATCAGGCAGCGTACCTAATGCCGCAAGACCATAAGATTGACGACCTGCCACATCCGCCAATGTGTAGGCGCCAGAAAATCCATCAAGTACTTGTAATGAGAGGTCAAATTCTTTGGTTCGAGTTCGGTACTTACCACCAAACTTCACATCAAGCTCGCCTTTATCAAGAACAAAGTGACGTGTCACATCGAGCTGAAACGCAGATTCTTCATCTTTAGCGCTACCGTCAGTTAATTCAATTTTGTTGAACTCATAAGTAGCCGGGTCTGCGAATTCATTTTGACCAGCAGTAATTAAAAAGCCTGGCAACTCAAGATCAGCATAGTCAAACGTAACCGCAAGCTCACCTGGGTTATCGAAATCATGCCGGAAGCGAGTAGGGTCCTGGGTATCATATTCATTTTCTTCAGCGCGGGAATAAGCCATCTTGTATTCAAAGGACCATCTATCACCTTCGCTTTCGCCGCCAATTTCGTAGGTCTGAATTTCTTGAGATTCAAATCTATCTTTGAGTCCTCGTCGGACAGAAATTTCCCCGTCATCAGAAAGAAAGGTCGCGGTTGATCCGGTGCCACTGCCAGGCGCTTCATCCATTTCAAACACAAGCCGGCGACGTTCTTCGGTATCGTCAAAAACACTGTAAAGTGCTCTAGCGTATAAGTTGGTCGCTTCCGTTACCTGGAAATCAACGCCAAGGGAGCCGCCAATTCTTTCCCGCTCCACATCATAATCTCTATATTCCAACGTATCGGCGTAGACGACACCGCTATCAGAAATATCCCAACCCTCTGCTTCGACGTTATCCGTCGCTGTTTGCCGGCGATTGAACGAAAGGCCGCCTGCAACACCGACTCTGTCATTGATAGGATAGATAAAATCGACACTGGCCTTTGGTGAGGTTTCACTATTCAGGTCGTTATAGGAAGACTCGGCTTTGAAGGAATAAAATGCCTTATCGCGACCGATTGAACTTGTTGTATTGATACGAATAGCGGCGCCAATCGTATCGGCATCCATATCAGGCGTTAAGGTTTTAATGATCTCTATACTTTCTACCAATTCTGATGGAACCACATCGAGTGCCACAGCACGAGAATCTGATTCCGGTGAAGGAATTCTCGTTCCATTAATCGATGCACCGTTCAGACTAGGATCCAGACCTCTAACAGCAATAAACCGCCCTTCTCCCTGATCATTAAGCACATTCACGCCAGACAATCGACGTACAGCCTCGGCAACATTTTGATCAGGAAATTGGCCGATAGCATCTCTCGTTATAATGCTCTTAATGCCATCCGCATCTCGCTGACGTGCCAGCGCATTTTGCATCATCGCTCGTTGGCCAACGACAACAACGCTTTCCATATCCGCGTCTTCTGCTTTTGCAGCACTACTAACACTTAATGGAACCGCTATCAATAATGCCCAGTTCAACCAGGATTTCATTCGCCTACTCCCCACAAACGATTGTTGACCAGGTCAAACAATCAAAAAAAAATTGCCGTCAGTCGACGGGTATGAGGAGATATTAGGAAGGTTCAGTAAAGGTTAGATAAACGAATTGCGAAGTCTCGGTGAACAATATGTAGATACAATTAACACCTATATAAAAAAACAAACTTCAGGTGAAGACCCGCAGGTCTGAGCAGATATTCGTGGCACCTGAAGTGATCAGCTAGCTAGCCGAACTCACCCAGAAATATTCCATACCTCGAAAACCAGGCACTGCCGCACGAGCAAATCCCCCACTGCCATGCTTGAGTACTGGATACTTTTCGAGCAGTGCAAGAATGGCTTCCTGGGCTTCCACCCTGGCAAGATGGGCACCAAGACACATATGCTTACCGCCACCAAAAGACTGATGGTGGGTATCTTCACGCTCAATGTCGAAGCGCTCTGGATCAGGGTAAACAGAAGGGTCGTGATTCGCAGCCGCAAGCGAAACAGTTAAGGATTCCCCTTTTTTTACTGGGCAACCCTGCACCTCAATATCCCTGTTTGGAATCCGTCCGGAATTGGTCACAGGGCTATCAAACCTGAGCATCTCTTCCACGGCATTTTTGATAAGCGCTGGATTATCACGCAATTTTTGTAGCTGATCTGGATTGTCTAATAACGCTTTCATCCCATTCGCGATCAGGTCTGTCGTCGTGACATTGCCTGCAATTAGCAGTAACAAACATTGTTGAACTAACTCGTCCTCAGTTAACTTGTCACCTTCCGCCTCGGCACGAATCATCTGACTAAGCAGATCATCACCTGGCTGCTCGCGGCGCCTTGCTATTTCCTCTCGTAAAAAACCATCAATCGCTTCACCTGCAATCTGTGCAGTCTCCAGGTCAGTTGGTTCGGGAAAGGGATTAAAACTGGTTTTGATCATCTTATCCGACCAGTCCTTGAAAGCTTCATGATGACCAGGGTCAATCCCAAGCAGTTCAGCAATCACAACCGTTGGCACAGGCCCAGCAAAACTATTGACTAGCTCAAATTCAGGTTCGCTTATTTTGGCAAGCATCCTGTCAACAACCTGGCGTGTTCTCGGTCGCCATTTTTCAACCTCGGCAGGCATAAAGGGTTTGCTAACAAGCGTACGAAGTCGCTTGTGATCAGGCTCATCCATCAACAACATGGAAGGCTCCTGATTATCCTTGCCGCCAAGAAATTCATATTGAAAGCTACCAGGATTACCCTTTCTTGGATCTGACCACATCTCCTTATCACGCAGTATAGTTTTTACATCAGCATGATGAGTACTGAGATGTTGACCTAATTCATCATCAACGAGTATGGGTGTAGTCGATTGAATCCGCCTCAATATTGGATAAGGATTATCTCGAAACACCTCATCCAATACTGTGAGCTGTACACCTTTAGGAAGTTCAGTCATGCCGTCATCTCAGTCTGTTATGGACGCTAGTTATCAGTGTTAGGGTCTTCGCGCTTTGATTTTTTAAAAGCCTCGTGTTCAGCCTTCCAGCGCATAGCCCTGTATATTCGATTGTAACCACTCGGATGATCAAACAGGACAAACTCCTCCAGCGCACCAGGATGCACCTTGCGATAGGTGGACAGGCTTAGTATTGCCTCGGCAAATCCATCCGGGTAGCCAGAGGCGTTGAAAGCAAAGTAGTCCGCCTCGGTTTCATTGGAACGGATAATTGAATTGTTTATCGGCGTTATTAGAAAAAAGAAGATCGATATCAGCGCCATCAAAATTGGCAAGCCAGCCGTATCACTCACATCACGAACGCCAAGAGATGGCCTTGCCACTAGCCTGAAACTCCATTTCAGGAACAGAAAAGCACACACAATAATAATGCTCAGGTTCACCAGCCGCTCAATCGTATGATTGAGCGTGTAGTGACCTATCTCATGGGCCATTACCGCGACAATACCTTCATGGCTCGTATTGTTGAGTAGATTGTCGTTCAAGCTAATCCGTGTTGTCCCAAATAGACCACTTACATTGGCGCTTATCCGGGTGGTTTGCTTCGATGCATCAAACTGATAAACATTTTCTGCTGGCACGCCATTGGCCCTGGCAATACCGAGAATTTCTTCCTTTAAGGGACCATCTTCTAGTGGGGTGTAATCATTAAACAGTGGAGACAGGTAAACCGGCGAGATAACCATGAGAAACGTTAGCATTGCGATAGTTGTGGCGGCACCCCATATTGCCCAGCTATTGGGTGCCCGGCGTATTACCACATAGATAAGCGCAAGTCCCAGCGTGCCGAGGGTCAGATCTAACCCCAGGCCCATCAGTTGTTCGAGGAACCAGTCAACAAAGGTCAAATTCGACAGGTCATACTGATGTTCCCGGTAGAATCCCTCGTAAAAGAGTAGCGGAAAATACATAACAAAGGTCAATGCACTGTACTGAACGATATAGAGGCAATTGGCGGCATACTTAAATCGACTTAATCGTTCGCTAAGGTCCCGCATCCGTACTGATATACCAAACCGCATGAGCACCCAGGCAATTCCAAGGCCGTACATGAGTCCCCACAGTATGAGCCAGCTCTGACCTTCAAAATACCGATCTGATGCGGCTCTCGCCTCGCTATCAAGGCGACTGATGTAGGCATCCGTCGCCAATTCTACCGTCGTTTGCAGTGAGTCCGGCAAATTGCTTTCGGCTGAATCTGCATAAGCAGACGTACCGAGTAGAAATACCCAGAGCACTATTATCATTGCCGTTCGCAGAATACTTCCTTCCCTGTGATGTCGTAAGCAGTAGGACCCAGGCCGATTAGAGACTGACTCATCATCGCAAATTGTACGCCTTCTAGCAGACTATCCCACTAAAGCAGCAAACAGAACTCGACGAAAGCCTCAGAAATCCCTATGATGCGGCACTTTTTGAAGGCATTTTTCCGTTGATTACCACTGCAAACATCACCATGCAATTCGGCGCCAAGCCGTTATTTGAAAATATTTCCGTCAAGTTTGGTGAAGGCAACCGCTATGGCCTAATCGGTGCTAATGGCTGTGGGAAATCCACCTTCATGAAAATTCTCAATGGCAGCCTCACGCCGACTAATGGCAATGTCTCTTTTGAGCCAAATGTACGTGTCGGCGAACTGCACCAGGATCAGTTCGCGTTTGAAGAATACACCGTGATTGATACGGTGATTATGGGCCACAAGGAATTATCCGCCATCAAATTGGAACGAGATCGCATCTACTCACTGCCAGAAATGACCGAGGAAGATGGTATTAAGGTCGCCGATCTTGAAATCGAGTTTGCCGAGTTAGACGGTTATAGCGCTGAAGCGCGCGCTGGTGAAATCCTGCTTGGCGCAGGTATCGAAGAAGCTGTTCACTATTCACCCATGAGCGAAATTGCACCAGGTAGAAAATTGCGGGTACTACTCGCCCAGGCATTGTTCTCCGATCCAGATATTCTGCTCTTAGATGAACCAACCAATAACCTTGATATTCACACTATCCGTTGGTTGGAAGGCGTCCTTTGTGCACGCAGCAGCACCATGATCATCATTTCTCACGATCGACACTTCCTAAATGAAGTCTGCACCCACATGGCTGATATCGACTATGGTGAATTGCGAATTTATCCCGGTAACTATGATGATTTTATGACTGCATCTACCCAGGCCCGTGAAAAGCTGCAATCAGAAAATGCCAAGAAGAAAGCCCAGATCGCTGAACTGAAGCACTTTGTCAGCCGCTTCTCTGCGAACGCGTCAAAGGCGAGACAGGCAACCTCACGCGCAAAACAAATCACAAAGATTGAACTCGCGGATATTAAGCCTAGTAGTCGGGTTAGCCCCTATATTCGATTTACGGAAGAAACCAAACTGCATAAGTTCGCAGTCACCATCGAAGACCTCGGCCATGGTTTTGATGGAGAGCCGCTGTTTTCTGGCGGCAACCTTATTCTCGAAGCAGGGTCTAGGCTCGCGATCGTCGGTGAAAATGGTGTTGGTAAATCAACCTTGCTGCGCTGTTTGATGAATGAGCTAACGCCAGATGAAGGCACGATTAAATGGGCGGAGAACGCAACGCTCGGCTACTGCCCCCAGGACACCACGAACGAATTTAATAATGATCTGAACTTGTTTGACTGGATGACCCAATGGCGCAAACCCGGCCAGGATGATCAGATTGTACGCGCAACCCTCGGACGATTGCTGTTTAGCACTGAAGATTTTGAGAAAAAAGCAAGGGTCTGCTCCGGTGGGGAAAAGAACCGCCTGCTGTTCGGAAAGCTAATTTTAAACGAACCTAATGTCATGTTGTTAGATGAGCCAACCAATCACCTGGACATGGAATCTATTGAAGCGCTGAACCTTGCCCTTGAGCATTATGAAGGCACTTTGATATTCGTCAGCCATGACCGGGAATTCGTCTCCTCACTGGCAACGCGTATTATTGAAATCAAAGATAAGAAACTTATCGATTTTACAGGTGGTTATGCAGAGTTTCTTGCTCAAGAAGAAATGGGTTAGATCGTCGCCATTATTACCCGATTACGACCTGCAAGCTTACCTTCATAGAGCGCCGCATCTGCTCGCTCAAGACAGGCCTCAAGACTTTCATCTTTCTGGCAAATGCCACCACCAAAGGTCATGGTTACCTTGAGCACCTGGTCTTCATAATCAAATTCAGCCGCTTCAATCTTTTGCCGTAATTTTTCTGTGATCCGAAGCGCACCTTCAGCATTGGTATTTGGTAATAGCAAAACAAATTCCTCACCACCCCAGCGGGCAACCCGGTCAACATCACGAATCTGTTCTTGCATAATTGACCCAATCTTAGACAGCACAAAATCCCCGCAAGCATGACCATAGCGATCATTAAACTGTTTAAAATAGTCGATATCTGCAACCACAAGCGCAAGGGATTCACCGGTTCGAATAAACCGCTGACGTTCTATCTCTGCTTCATCAATAAACCCGCGTCGATTTAACAGGCCCGTCAGCGCATCTCGCCTCGCCAATTGGTTCAGACTTTCATTCGCGGCTGCAAGTTGTTGATTCACACTAACGAGTTCAGCGGTGCGATCTTCCACCTGCTGTTCCAGAGACACCAACATACGTGTAAATTGATTTGCAAGCGAAACAACCATGCATACCAATACCGCTAGAAAACCTACCGGAATCAAACGCACTGAATGTACAAGCTGCATATTGATCAGCAGATCATTTACCCCGCATAAGGTAAAGATCACTAACCCTATCGATAAGGTGCGCGCCTCTCTATGCCCTCGCCACACCTGCTGGCCAACAACCCAGTACAAGGGGATCAGTGAGAATAGCACGCTAATCTGCCAGAACCGTCTAACATGATGATGAATATCTAACCCCGGCGTCAAAACAATGGTAACTGCCAATAATATGAAAGCGACTTGATACAAGCGCATCAGCAAAAGCACCCGCCGATCAACAATCGTCCAGAACAATTGAATCAGCAGTACAAAAAATATCAGTACAGAGCCGGTTTCTATTTTTTCAAAGGTGACAAAGTCAAATCCAAACAGGTACTTCCATTGGCTCTGGGTAATGACATAGATGCCCAATACAATCGCTGTCAGACCAAACCACAAAAAGGACTTTAGGACGCGGTTACGCAAGAAGAGATAGAGAAAATACAAGCCGACAAAAACAAATACCGTGACAAACAAAATGGATGGAATCTGTTCGACGTATAGTTCCTGTAGCATTTTGGTGTAGTTGCCAACCAGAAATCTGCCATCGGTCGCGCCAGCACCAGATTTCGACACACCAAGATTTGTACCACCCCAGACCCTCATGGCGATAACCAGTTTGTGGTCTGACCCCACAAGCTCGCCTGGAATCCGATACACCGCGTAGCGATCAAAATTTTCAGCAGCGTCAGGTGGCAGGCTACCAATACCTCCGAGCTTTTTCCCTTCAACAAAGATCTCGTAGGCGCTGCGCATTGCCCCAATACGAATACCAGGTTCCGCAAAGAATTCAGGACCTAAATCATCGACGCTCACGGTAAGCCGATACCAGGCTATCTGTCCCGTTTCTGGAAAACCGTCCACCGGCCAGTTTTGAGGAATCCCCATGATGGCCCAGCTTGTATCGTCAAAGGACGCTACAGCCCAGCTAGAATCATCACCTGGCTTGAATTTCCAGGCCCCTGATATATCAACTTCCGTTGCTTGTTTTGCCTGGACAAGCTGGCTAAGAAATAGCAGCAAAAATAGACTCAGCCATGGCAACCGCAGAGATGGTGCGCAATTGGTTTGCGACGTCTCTGACAGTCGAACAGAAGGGCTAAATCTAGTGAACACTGATTAATAAACCAATCGGGGGGCGCACTTCCAGTATAGAAACATTCCCAGCATTATTGCCAGCATATTGGATACACCATTTCCAAAATTTCACCTGGCTACAAACAATTCCCCTTGAATATAGGCTCTGTTACCCTTCCAGGGGTACCCCAGTCTATACATTGACTGCGGCATATAACTATCCATCCGCTTAGCAAAGAGGGAAAAGAAACATGAGTGAGTTTAAAGATAAGGTCGTGGTCATCACCGGTGCTGGTGGCGGCCTGGGTAAGGCCCACGCACTGGAGTTCGCAAGCCGTGGCGCAAAAGTCGTTGTGAATGATCTCGGCAGTAGCGGCGATGGCGTTGGCGCAAGCGATGCAGCGGATGCAGTAGTCGATGAAATCAAAGCCGCTGGTGGCGTTGCCATTGCAAACAAAGCCTCTGTTGCCTCCAAAGAAGGCGCTAAATCCATTATTGATGATGCAGTTGCCGCCTTCGGTACGGTGGATATTCTGGTCAACAACGCGGGTATCCTGCGAGACAAAACATTCAAGAAAATGCCGCTTGAGGACTGGGACATCGTTATGGATGTTCACTTGAATGGTTCTGCCTATGTCACCCATGCTGCCTGGCCGATCATGTATGAAAAGCAATATGGTCGCATCGTATTTACCAGCTCTACTTCCGGAATCTATGGCAACTTCGGGCAGGCCAACTATGGTGCTGCGAAAATGGGTATGCTCGGATTAGCAAATGTCCTGGCCCAGGAAGGTCGTTCTAAAAATATCATGGTCAATGTCCTGGCACCCGCGGCAGAAACTCGCCTGATCGGCACAATTCCTGGCCGAGACGTAGATCCTGACAACCCCGATCCAATGGCCCACCCCCGACTTGTTACACCAGCGGTATTGTTAATGTGCGCGGAAGACGCACCAACTAACAAGGTCATACAGGCTGGCAATGGTCGTTATTCAGTTTGCGCCATTTTCAATAACAAGGATCTGCAATTTGGTGCGGATGTAACCTATGAAGAGTTGTTAGAACGTAAAGACGAACTACTCGACATGAGCGCCGCTGAAGAAGGTTGGACCTGGCGTAAAGAAATGATGGCGAAGCGTAAAGGCTAGCTCTCGCTATTCATGATCCGCAAGCATCGCTTCGCGATAGGGAGTTACATCCATACCAAACATCCCGAAGCGAGCTTGCACTGCTTGAAACGCCTCCTCACACCAATTGGGAAAAAAGGCGCACGAGGTTTTTATGCAGCCTTGGCACTTGGTCTTGCAGCGACTTCCTCGCGCCAGCGGGCAAGATGTTTTAGTGAATCATCAGGTTTTAGATCAACCAATTGCTCTGCAAAATCGATGGTAACCATCGCTGTGATATCAGCAATGGAATACTGTTTGCCGGCAATCATCGGTCGATCAGCTAATTCTTTATCTAGCCGCTCATAGTAAGCATGAACAGCCGCATCACTCTGTACCTTGGCTTCAGGTATTTGTACGAACCTGCCCCTGGCAATCTTCGCCACCACTGGGCCGTTCACCCAGGAAACGCTAACATTGCGACCAAGGCCTAATTCAAGGCGTCTGAGATGCATATCGATACGACCAATTTCTTCCGGGGTTGAACCAAACATAGAAGGTGTTGGATGTAAGGCTTCAAGATAGCGACAGATTGAAATAGATTCAGAGATATAGGAACCATTGTCCAGCTCTAGGACGGGTATCTGGCCATTAAGATTTTTCTTCAGAAACTCTGGGGTCTTGTGCTCCCCTGCTTGCATATCAATATTGACTCGTTCCAGTTGCAGGTTCTTTTCTGCAAGGTATACGTGAACCCGTCTTGGGTTTGGTGCTGTTGGATGATCGTATAGCTTCATAACTTTCCCACTTTATTTCGATGACTCAAATTTTTCTAACTTTAAACTGACGTCCCTTAATCTTACCTTCAGCTAAGGTTAAAAGGGCTTTCTCAAATGCAGACCGCTCAACGGCGACAAAGGCATGAAGGTTCGCAATATCAATCTTCCCAATCTGACTTGCGTCAAGGGCTTTGTTAGCGGTTAGTGCACCCAGAATATCACCTGGTCGTAACTTTTGTTTTCTACCCGCATCAATTTGCAAGGTCACCATTTTGGGGCTCAAGACTTCACCATCTGACCCATTGAGACTCGATATGTGTTCAATGGTAGCTGCTGAATCACGATAGGTATCTATCGCTTTAATACGATGTAATTCACTGTCGGTAAATAGATTCAGCGCCAGTCCACTCTTACCGCTGCGACCTGTTCGCCCGATACGGTGGATGTGCACTTCACTGTCACGACTCACCTCATAGTTAATCACTGCATCAAGATCCTTGATATCCAGTCCTCTGGCGGCAACATCCGTTGCGACTAATACAGAACAGCTGCGATTCGAAAAGCGCACGAGTATTTGATCTCTATCCCTTTGCTCCAGATCACCATGCATGGCAATCGCAACAATACCCCTGTCCTTCAAATGCCTTGCTACAAGGTCACAGGTTTTTTTAGTGTTACAGAAGACCAGACTCGACTCTGGCTTGTAATGGCCGAGCAAGGTTGCAAGACCTTCCAGGCGTTGCTTCTCATCGATTTTGTAAAAATGCTCTTCGATAGATAGATCTGTATGTACAGATTCCGATACCACCATAACCGGATTTTTTAGATAACGGGTTGAAACAGCTTGAATCGCATCAGGATAAGTTGCGGAAAATAGGAGTGTTTGTCTGCTAGCAGGTGTCTGCCTGACAATGGCTTCGATATCCTCAGCGAAGCCCATATCAAGCATTCGATCCGCCTCATCTAGCACCAGCGTTTCTACATGATCGAGAACAAGGGTACGCTTGGAAAGATGTTTCAATATTCGCCCAGGGGTACCAACAATTATATGTGCACCATATTCCAATGAACCAATCTGTGGCCCGAGCGGCATACCGCCACACAAAGTGACAACCTTTACATTTTCCACCATTCGCGCAAGGCGGCGTAGCTCTTTACTCACCTGATCTGCAAGTTCTCTCGTTGGACAAACAACCAGCCCCTGAACTTGAAAACGCTTCGGTGACAGTTTTTGTAGCAAGCCAAGGCCAAATGCGGCTGTCTTGCCTGAACCGGTTTTTGCCTGGGCAATCACATCTTGCCCAGCAAGTACCAGCGGTAGACTATCTCGCTGGATATCCGTCATCTCGTGATAATCCAGGGACGCAAGATTATCCAGCAGCGGCTTCGCCAGAGCCAGGCTCTCGAAAGCGTTATCTGATGACACGATTAACTACCCTGATCAGCGTTGGATTTTCGCTTACGAGCTTTTGGTTTTGCTGCGCTTGATCCACCAGTCGCGTGAGAACCACGCTGTTTCCCAGCAGGTTTACGGGTACTCGCAGCTTGCGGCGAACCTGAGGCACGCTTCCCAGGGCTTCTCGACCTCGAATCAGACTCATCGAGCTTAGATATCTTAAGCTGCTGACCGCAAACCCAGACCTTCTTCAGGTCTCGATAGATGTCTCTTGGCATACCCAGTGGTAGATCTACGAAACTGTGATCCGTATGAATATCAATGTGACCGATATGCTCTGCATCAACGCCTGCCTCGTTGGCAATTGCCCCAACAATATTACCAGGCTTCACTTCATGACTATGTCCAACTTCGATTCGGTATCGCTCCATGCCTTCCGGTGGCTTCGCCTGGGATTTACTCACACGTTTACCAGTTCGACCAGGTTTAGCGTCCCGGCCAAATGATTCTTCTCGATCTCGTTTCGCTGGTTTGTCTTTTATCGGTTTTTCACTCAGCAATAATGATCGCTCACCCATCTGCATCTTGGCGAGCGCCGCGGCAATCTCAATACCCGGAATATCATGTTCTTGTTGATATTGTTCCAACAGGCTTTGGAAAAACTCCATCTCCCCGGCAGCCAGGGTATCGGTAATTTTTTGTTTGAAGTCACCGATCCGCTTATTGTTGACCATCTCTGTCGTCGGTAACTCAAGCGGTTCTATTTTTTGCCTTGTCGCCTGCTCGATGGCATTTAGCATGCGTTTTTCTCGTGGCGCGACAAACAATATCGCTTCACCAGTTCTTCCCGCCCTGCCTGTTCGGCCAATACGGTGGATGTAGGCTTCAGTGTCGTAGGGAATATCGTAGTTCACTACATGGCTAATACGTTCCACATCAAGTCCGCGCGCAGCAACATCTGTTGCAACGAGGATGTCTAATTTTCCACGCTTTAAATTCTCAATAGTTTGCTCACGTTGCTTTTGTTGCATATCACCATTGATGGCAGCGGCAGCGTAACCTCGCGCCTCTAGCTTGTCGGCCAACTCAACGGTTGCCATCTTGGTACGCACAAACATGATAATCGCCTCAAACGGTTCCACCTCGAGTATACGAGTGAGGGCATCTAGCTTGTGCATATGACTAACAGCCCAGTAACGTTGGCGTATGGTCGATGCCGTGGCAGTCCTGTTCTTGATTGAAATTTCTACCGGGTTATCCAGATGTCGACGCGCTATGCGCTCAACTTCTTTTGGCATGGTGGCTGAAAATAACGCGATCTGACGATTATCAGGTGTCTGCTCTAAAATCCATTCCACATCATCAATAAATCCCATTCGTAGCATTTCGTCAGCTTCATCCAGCACCAGGGCCTGCAGATTGTCGAGCTTCAATGTGCCTTTACGCATGTGGTCCATTACCCGACCAGGCGTACCTACCACGGCATGTACACCGCGCTTGAGTTGATTGATCTGACCACCGTATGCCTGACCGCCATAGATAGGTAGGACATGGAAATCTTTTATGTGGGCAGCATATTTTTGAAACGCCTCGGCAACCTGAATCGCGAGTTCGCGGGTTGGTGCAAGGACCATGATCTGAACATGCTTGCTGGACATATCAAGGCGAGATAATAGCGGCAACGCGAAAGCTGCTGTCTTACCAGTACCTGTTGGGGCATGGCCTAGAACATCCTTGCCTTCCAACAAGGGCGGAATCGTCAAACATTGAATGGGCGATGGCGTTTCATATCCCACCGCATCAAGGGCGGATAATAGATTCACTGGTAGATCTAGTTCAGAAAAACTAGATAGTGTCGGTACATCATCAACAAGAGGTTTTTCTACCTGCTCAACTTTTTTACTTCTGCCAGGCTTTCTCGCAGCAGGTTTCTTTGATGTTCGTTTTCGTGATGGACTTTTTTCGTGGTTGTCTTTCGACATGACAATTTGCTCATAGTGGGGCGGGCGGGGGTCGGCGATTATAGAGTAAAACGCCCCTTAAAACCTTGTAAATATAAGATAAAACGCCTTAAAAACCCCATATTACCGCTTCTCACCCCGACTTAGGTCAGTCTTAGTCCGCAGCCAGGGAAACAAGCAGTTCTCGCGTCTGCTCAAATTCTGGCCTGGAAAGACAATATTCTGACGCAGCAAAATCAGTGACGCCTGCCTCTATCATCGCTCCAATGCCGTCTGAGACCTGGTTTTTTGACCCAACAATCGCGATATCCGCAGGTCCGTCAACTCCTTCTCGTTCAAACATCGCTTTGTAGGATGGTAGCTGGCCATAGAGTTTTAACCCCTTGCCAATACTCTCTCGCACAGCATCAGGCTTGTCTGTGACACAAACCGGCAAGGTTGAGACAATGCGCGGGGTCGGCCGACCAGCTTTCGCGGCCGCTGCGTTAATTCCAGGTGCTATGTGGTTTTTTATGGTCTTAGGGCCAACCCAGGCAAGGGTCGTACCATCGGCAAGCCTACCGGTAACGGCTAGTGCCTGAGGGCCAAGCGCGGCTACAAGCACAGGTACATGGTGTGCAGGTTTTTGAAACAATGTTGCATCACATTGCAAGGTCTCACCTTCATAGCTCACAGTACCTGAGCGTAGCAAGGGCATCAGAATTTCCAGATATTCTCGCAGGTGCCGGATTGGCTTTTCAAAACTAATACCCAATTGCGCCATCATGACCTCGTGAGATAAACCGATACCAAGCGTTAGTCTCGGTCCAATAACATCAAGCGTGGTCAGGACCTGATTCGCCAGGGTCAGTGGGTGACGGGGAAAGGTTGGGACGATCGCTGTACCTAGCTCAATATCTGGCAGACGCTGACCAACCGATGCCAACACTGTTAATGCATCAAAACCACCAGTGGGGTGCTCAGCAATCCAATAACTGCCAAAGCCTCCCTTTGCGGCTTCACTGGCATGCTCAAATACTGCCTGGGTAGAAGCTTTCTGGACAAGCCCTGTACCGTTGATTCCTATATTCACGACCATCTCCCGCGTTACGACCTACTAACGCTATCACAATTTTCGAGCACGAGAAAAATCATCAGCTAGTATCACTATCGCCATGAATTTTTACCCCCCTGCTACTCTCGCAAAACATCTACTGCTATGGTTTGTCCTGGCCTAAAAAACAAGGCACATGTTATGTCAAAACTACCTATCGTAGATCACTGGTACGAAACGAAACCCATTAGCGACAGTATTACACTGATCTATGAACCCCATACCCACCCTTATCTACGCTGCAATATCTGGCACATCAAGGGTCGGGACAAGGATCTACTAATCGATACAGGGCTAGGAGTTAGTCCACTTAGACAGGAAGTTGAAAAGCTATCCGACAATCCAATCTGTGCGGTAGCCACCCATATACACTATGACCATGTTGGCTGTTTACACGAATTTGATGAACGTCTACTACACCGTTTGGAAGCACCGAAAATGGACAACTACAAAGAGTATTCTGATCTGCATATGTCGGGCATATTCCCAGACTATCGAACCAACGGCGATACCGACGGTTATGGTGACTACCTGATTAAGGCGTTACCGAATGCACAGTTTGAAGTAGAAAACTATCGAATAACATCAACCAGGGTCACTAGAGATATCGAAGAAGGTGACGTACTTGACCTGGGTAATCGACACTTCGAAGTCTTCCACTTACCCGGTCATTCTCCGGGTAGCATTGGGCTCTGGGAAAAGGCCAGTGGCACATTTTTCTCAGGTGATGCCTTGTACGATGGCACATTGCTTGATGAATTGCCTGATTCCAATATCGCAGACTACACCGCCACCATGCGGCGAATACGCGAACTGCCGGTATCTGTTGTTCATGGTGGTCACGAGCCAAGTTTCGGACGTGAACGGATGTTAACCCTGATTGATGCCTATCTTGATTGGCGGGCATCGTGACCTTCATTACCTGGGATGTAATAGACGCCGCAGCGTCAGCACCTATGCTGGAACGTGGCACCACTCATCGGCAACGGGTTTAACAATGGAAATCATCACACGCGCCCCTGATCAGGATACAGATCGCCCACATCTCGTTTTTATCCCTGGCGCCTTCCACGGCGCCTGGTGTTGGGATGAATATTATCTTCCCTGGTTCGCGGAACAAGGCTGGCAGTGTCACGGCCTTAGCCTCCGAGGGCACGAAAAAGACGCACCCAAAACAGGTATGGCAAACTGGTCGCTACAAGACTACACCGCTGATGTCTGTGACTTCCTGGATCAACTGCCTGGCAGTGCTATCTTGATTGGCCATTCTATGGGTGGCGTTATCTCCCAGATGTGCTTTGCTCAAAGCGACCGTGTAGCGGGACTTGTGCCCTTCGCTTCATCGCCACTCAGGCCAGCATTAAGAGTGATTGTCCGAATGCTAATGAAAAAACCAGTGGCCATGCTAAAGGCTCAAATCAAGAAAGATCCGGACCTCCTAAGGGGGGCCATGCAATCATTTTTCTTTTCTCCTGACCTTGATCAGGCAACCCTTGATAACTATATCGAACAACTTACCAGCGAATCCCAGACTGCGCTGGACGAGGTGTTTAGCCGGTCAGCACCAGTCCCAGGGGAAAATGAACAACGCCCTGTATTGGTTATTGCCGGCAGAGATGACTGGTCTATTCCCCTTGCAGATCATCAATGGTTAGCTAGTATCTACAAGGCAAAACTCGAAGTGTGCGCTGGTAGTCACGATATTATGCTTGATCCAAACTGGCTCGATGCGGCAACCGTGATAGACAAATGGTTGCAGAAAGAATTTGGGCCCAGCTAAAAGACACCTGGGGTGGCTTAAATCAGCGTATAGTCAATAACTCTCTTTTGGTGTGACTGAAGTGACCTATATCATCCAACTGCTTGCTGACCAGCCACTCTGGGTACGCATTGGTTTCTTTATATTCCTGGCTGTCGCGACCCATCTGCTCGTGATCCTGATGCGCACAATTGCGAATCGACTGGTGCTAGGTGGTCAGCTTAGAAACCAGAAAGCACACTCTGTCATCACCCTGACCACCAGCGCACTGATCTTTGCCCTGTACTTTTTTGTTATAGGGCTGATCCTACAAGAGCTTAACGTTTCCCTGACAGCCTATCTGGCTAGTGCTTCGGTTATCGGTCTTGCGGTCGGGTTTGGCTCCCAGGGTATTGTTCAAGACGTGGTCATGGGCATCACCATTATCTTTTCAGACCTGCTTGATGTTGGTGATCTGGTTGAAGTTGGTGGCCAAACCGGCAAGGTGAAACGCATTACCATGCGATTTGTCGAATTAGAGAATGCCCTCGGCGCACAAGTCTTCATTCCTAATCGAACCATCAACAACGTTATTAACTATCCTCGCGGATACATTCGCTGTCTGGTCGATGTATCGCTGCTAGGTGATGCTGATGCCAGAGAAAAAATGGCCGAGTGTGCTGTCCGCAGAATGCGCGGCATCTATGAACAGTTCCCCGGTATTCTATTAACGGAGCCTTCCGTTGTCGGTCGACAGTCCGTGGTTAGCGGTAAAGACTTCTTACGTATCAAGTTCCGCATCTGGCCAAACCGTGGCCAGCCGATTGAAACTACATTCGTTAAAGAATTAAGCGCGGAATTAAAAACTATCAACGACTCATATCAGGACTGGATGATCGCTGTTTACTACGAGGTAGAGGAAAAATAGTACCTAGTTAGAAAACTGACAAGCTTCACTAACTTGTTGACGAGCCTGGTTGATCGCCTGATCGCCCTGGGCAATTAGGAGCTCACGCTTTGCAAGATTACAGTTCTCCGCGGCAACCAGAATTTCTCTTGGCATTACTTTCGGTGCGTTCAGACAAATAGCGTCATCGACACGGCGAATATTTATCGAGCCTAGTCGCTCAATTGCGACGCAATCCTTTCGTTCTAGAAAATCTTTTTCAGAAACAATCCGTAAGATCTTGCCATCCAATCGATGTATTTCATAAACATAGGTTTGCGACATACCAGATAGCTGTTTGGCCCGGCCAATGTTTGCCGCGCCGGACCTGGTGCTATCAATGTCTCTATCCAACAGCGCACCCTGCAAGCCAGCGATCTCTGCTTCAGAGTCTAGTCTGGCAACACTCTTGGCTTCAATTTTGCCGAAATTGATTAGCACAGGATTTGTAACCTCTGGCTTTCCGCCTATCTGCCATGTACAGCTAGACAAAGCCAGGACACACAGGGCAGTAAAAAGCATCGTTTGTTTCATTACACTAACCTTATTTCAGAAAATCTGAAGAACTCGAAGCCTGAAGCAATACCCAGGCTAATTCAAGCAAACCTTGAACAAGCCTATTCAGATATCCAGACCAGTAATATTGGCAACCCAGATTAGACACACGAGTAAAACCAGAGAAACCACAGCGAGGCCGAGAGTTCTTTTTCTGGCATTCAGTGCTGCGAGCCTGGTGCGTGGCGCAATAGCGGAAAAATACAATGTTGAATGGGCAGCCAGATTGATGGCTGCGACGTTTATTGCTAGCAACAGTATCGCACCAAGACTGGCAAAATATTGTCCGGAACCTAGCAACAAGCCCGCAGTTGCCAACGGGGGTATTAAGGCGACAGCTACCATCACGCCAACGAGCACTGCCTGGGTTCCCTTCGTTATCGACAGCACAGCCGCGACGCCAGAAGCAAATGCTAGCACCGCGTTTCCGAAGCCGACTTTAGTTCGACTTACAATCTCCTGGCTAACCTCAAAGTCACGCCAGACCAGACCGACACATACAGCCACCACAAACGCTAAACCGGCACCTTTAATAAAGGAAAACAGCGCCCGCCTACCAATCGCAAAGTCACCTAGAACCGAGGCCAGGGCAAAAGAAAGATTCGGGCCCAGTAGTGGTGCGATCACCATGGCACCCACAATGACAGCAATATTATTTTGAATCAGGCCGATACTCGCAACAATCGTAGAAAGTGCCACCAGCAATAAAAACAGCGCGTCTGAGCGAGAGCCTTCATCGGCGATTCTGGCCAGTTCCTCGCGGGAAAGCTGCGGTGTTGTTTGCTGTGCTTCAGGTGCAGGGAAGCTCGCATCCACATTGAGGACATGAATCGATGCATTTTCCGCACCCCCTAACACCTGCTGGAGCTTATCCATCAGCTCGCTACGGTCTTGCGAGGGCACAAAAAGGCGAATAGAAAATGTCTCGCTACTGTCTGTAACCGGTTCATGCCAGAGCTGGGTAATGCCCTTTGTATCGAGTACAGCTTGAACCGTGTCCTGATAGCCAACAGGGGCGGTAATGATGATGTATTTCAATATATGGTGACTGCTAAGGCGAGGGTGGAACTCTACCCTCGAATCAGCTTACGGGCAAATTAAGGGCTTTAAAAAAAGGCGACGAGTGGTATATGATCGGCGTCAGTGCTGTCTAAAAAATAACCAATAATAATAAATTGACGATAGTTTTAAGATTCAGATGAATCTATTCAACTGAGATCAGCCTATCGGCAGATGGACCCACGATATGCCAGAACCCGGTCAAGTGCATCAGACAGGTATCCCAGCAGACGGTCAACGACTGCTCTTTATCACAACAAAACACACGGGTAACAATGTGTTTTGCACCCCGGCTATTCGATTTACCAGACATCATTTTCCTAACAGTCGCATCGACGTGGTTGCCCTTAACAAACTCAGCGCAGAAGTGTTCGAGTCTCACCCGGATATTAATCGGGTATTTGTTTCCAACCGGCCCTGGGTCGTGACTCGCCTAAGCCAGCGATATGACCGGGTCATCTGTCTAAACAACAAATCAGCGCACCTGATCAAGCATGTGAATCAACCTTGTGCTATTGCACCGAGGTTTCCGGATAAGAAGCATCATGCAGACGCCACGCTGGATTTTGTCGCCGAAACCCTGGATATCCCTGTTGCGGACGAGTTCCGAAACTATGCATTAGATACGTCGGCCACACCCCCGGCTGTTTACCGCAGCATCCTGAAAAATCGCCCTACTAGTGCAAAAGCACCTATCATTGGTATTCATCTTGGCTGCGGTCGAACCGCTGTTCATGGCTGGAAATTTTTCCACGCCGGGCGAGGCAAACATCAGAAGCTCTGGCCCGTTGAAAACTACATTGATCTTGCCCGGCAATTTAAGCGCCGATTTCCTGGCTGCCAACTCGTCATTACCGGTACTCGCAACGAGGCATTTCTTGCCAGACAATTTCAACGTGAAATCACGGACAGTATTAGCCTGATTGGTAAAACTACCGCTCGCACACTACTTAGCACTATATCCAATATGAATCTGTTTGTTTCCCATGATTGTGGTGTCCTGCATATTGCATCGGCAACAAATACACCGCTGGTTGCCTTGTTTGCTGCAACCCATGTGGAACAAACTGGCCCCTATTCAAACGGAACAGACCAGGTTGTCATCAAGCGAAAATCAATGAGTGATATCACACCGGCTGAAGTGGTCGAGCAATCTGCCCGCTTTATCAGTGTAAGACCGCGCGTCAAACCCGCACTCTTTATCGATACCCTGAAGACAGGGAATCACAGTAGCGCCACAAGCAATCAGTTAAATCCAACAGCAATCTAGTCGTTGGTATCAGGTTCAAAAAACATCCACAAGACTTCAGGAAATTTCTCCTTAAAGTTCGCCTCACAACGATTGATAGCTTCAATTAGCTTTGTTTCTGAACCCTGGGGGTGCAACCGCGCTTTAACCGCGACCATCACATCTTTACCCATTTGCAGTGTAAGCAGATTATAGACCTCCGCAATCGCAGCTTCACTGGCTAGATGCTGACGCATTTCTTCAAGTCGGCGGGTCTCGACCCCCTGGCCTATGATCAATGCCTTAATTTCGATACCGATCAGGATCGCAATCACTATCAACAGTACGCCAATACCGATACTGCCGATTGCGTCATAGACAGGATTACCTGTGACCATGGTCAAACTGATTGCACCTAGCGCAAATATCAGCCCCAACAATGCAGCAACATCTTCACCAAAGATGACCAGCAACTCACTCTGCCTGGTTTCAACAAACCATTGCCAGAAACTTCTATCACCACGTACCTTGTTAATTTCCCTGATACAACCAGCGAGCGAGAGTCCTTCTGCAACCACGGCAAACACCAGTACGCCTATCGCAATCATGGGGCTATTTAAGGGTGCTGTTTCACTTAGCTTATGAACGCCTTCATAGATTGAGAATAGCCCGCCCATGCTGAACAGCATTAACGCAACAACGAATGACCAGAAATAGATACTTTTCCCATAACCAAGCGGGTGATCCGTCGAAGGCGGTTTACTGGCGCTCTTCAAGCCAAATAGAAGTAGGCCTTGATTACCGCAATCGGCTAACGAGTGAATAGCCTCTGCCATCATTGATCCAGAGCCAGTAATAATCGCAGCGACCAACTTTGCAACGGCAATGGCAAAGTTGGCACTCAAGGCATAGATAATAGATTTAAATGAATTGGCCTGGGCAGACATCACGGCTCCAACTAGGTCTTCGTCCCGACAATATACCGTGTTTTTGCATCCAGATTGTAATTCATCTTTCCAGCCAGCATTGATCCTGATACTGTTTTTAAAAACAGTCGCCATGAGGATGCTCAATGTCAGAAGCTAGACAAACCAAACAGTGGACAACTGAAGAAACCCGACTGCGGCGAAAACGTGATTGTGCACTGGGATATCGATTACTTGCCGCTAATCGCTGGGGAGATGCAGGCGACGGGCACATCAGCGCTCGCGACCCTGAACGGACGGATTGCTTCTGGATGTTGCGATATGGCGTTTCATACCATCAGGCAAAGATATCAGATCTGGTTCTCGTGGCACCAGATGGCTCGTTAGCAGAAGGTGAGGGTTTTGTTAATGTCGCCGGTTATTA
Source organism: uncultured Pseudomonadales bacterium (assembly GCA_965367925.1). Lineage (GTDB taxonomy): Bacteria > Pseudomonadota > Gammaproteobacteria > Pseudomonadales > Azotimanducaceae > JAHRVQ01. Next base: position 24,468 of record CBDUKY010000001.1, read on the forward strand.
CATTCACCACCCTATTCTCACGACCAGACCTGATGCTGTTAGCGCAGTTCATGTACACACTGGCTGGGGCACACCCTTTTCAGCAGAGGCCCGGTTGTTTGAGCCTATTACCCAGGAGTCCTGCATCTTCTTCGAGGATCATGCCTTGTTTGACGATGAAGAGGTTCAAGTACAGAGCACTGAAGCTGGCCAGCGCATCGCTGATGCATTGGGTAAAAATCGCGCTATTATCTTGCGTAACCACGGACTACTGACCGTGGGAGATAGTGTTGCTGAGGCAGTGGGTAGCTTTATACAAATGGAGCGGGTTGCGGAAGCACACATGAAAGTAAGAAACCCAAAACCTATTTCAGCGGAAGCGGCGCGATTCGCACAAAAGGACCTGACTCGATTCGGCTCTGGAAGAAGCGCCTTTGCAGCAATGCTACAAAGGCATATTGGTGATGTGGAGGTCGTAAGCAGCTAGGCTGCTTTCTTGCCAGTCAAAACTCAGAGTAGCCCTGGCAGTTTCGTCGCAATCCATTTTACTAGTGCTCGATTGACCTCTCGCGGTTTCTCTTGTGCTATCCAATGACCTGAATCTATGATTGATTCAGTGAGGTTTGAGCATTTTTCTCGCATGGGTTCTGTCAGTCTGGAATTTACACTTTCACACACCGTGTCGTATCTCGCGGCCAGGAAAAGTGCGGGCAAATCGAGTTTCGCGCCATTTACCGCGGTCTTAAAGTAAGCCGCATTGGCCTCATGATTCATATACCAGGAGTTAGGCCCAAAGAATCCATTTCTCTGTAGACCTTCTGCATAGACATTGAGTTCAGCTTCACTGATTACACGCTCATCTATAGGTACATCCGGTGCCTCATCAAGACCGCCAAACCAACCGCCCTGTTTGCTCACCATAGAAGTTGCCGCAGGCTGATCAAGCCCGACTGAGGAACCAGCCCGAAACAATGCTTGCACCATTGCTCGCGGGTTAGCATCCATAGGTCTGGTAGCTGCTTCGAATTCAGCCTCGTAAAACCGCATATAGTCCCATTGGCCGACAGGATACTCATCTTCAGGATAGATAGATCGGTCGACAAGACTAATGACAAAATCCAGGCCCTGCTCAAGACTCGCATAGGGTACGCATAGTCCTGCCACGCCATGGCAAACTTCAGGATGGTGACTGGCAATATTCCAGGCGACTGGTGCGCCCCAGTCATGACCAACCCAAATTGCTTTTTCCTGCGCTAAATGATCCAACAGTTCCAGCATGTCTTGTACAGCATGAACCTGTGCATAGGCATCATGAGTTTTATACACCGATGATTGGCCATAGCCACGCATATCAGGTGCAACAGCATGAAAGCCCAGGGCCGCAAAGCATCGCAGCTGATGGCGCCAGCTTAAAGATAGTTCTGGCCAACCGTGCGTAAAAATAATTAAAGGTCCATCTTCAGGACCGCAAGAGAGGTAAGACGTTTTATGTCGCTGGGTTTCGAAATCGCGACGAGTTATTTCGGCAATATTCATGGTAGCAATCGCTTTAAAAACATACAGACTACGAATTTTCTATTCATTCGTACAGGGTTGATCCGCTTAGCCTAAACTCAATAATAGACCAGGGGCGAATATATTGTATTTGACAAACCTGACAGCAGAAACCAGCATTGGTGTTTCTACGTATACCTGTACTCAACAGAGATATCCTGCTAACAGCATTTCTCTTATCACATTCATCACTGGTGAATTTACAGGAATAAAGTCGCCATACTAATAATGATAATTAAGGACTCATCCATGCGTACCCCAGCAGCTTGCTTGCTTCTTATTGCCCTTCTCAATCAACCAGCACTCGCTAGCAAATACGATCAACCAGCGTTACTCACCGCTAAAGAACATGTACCGACGATTTTACTATCAGGCCCAAATCACCAACTAAATCCTGATGTAGAAAACAACAGTTTTCAAAACACCTATATCCTTGAAACTGACTTTGGCGAATTTCAAGCTACAGGTATCGCTGAATTACAGCAAAAGGTTAAGGAGGCTGATTCTCTCACCTACCTTAAGAATCTATCGAAAACCGGTGTTTTCCTTGAAGAACTCAAAGACACTGGCGTGGACTCTGTTGCGACCATTGCGAAAGCCTTTACGTCGCCGGTCAAAACAGTATCTGGCATCCCTGATGGCATAAACAGGCTATTTAAGGGGACAGTGGAAGGAACAAGGCGAGGCTTTGGTCTTACCAAACGATTTCTAAAAGACAAGCCAGATGAATTGGATGCTGCTGATTTTAAAGAAATGAATGCACTGGTCGGCGAGTCTGAGCGAAAATGGGCAGCAGAACTTGGCACAGATCCCTACACCACTAATCTCGTTCTTCGCAAAGCAATTAGCAGTATGTCGGTGGTTCAATTTATTGGCGGTTTACCTGTTGATCTTGCGCTGCCAATGGGCGCGGGGATTGCACTTGGGGTTCTTGATGCAGATAGCCAGGTTTACAGCCAGTCAGCTTCTCAACTTGCGATTATCAATCAGACTTGTCTTGAGCAAGCCGAGGTCTCTAGCGAAGTCATCGGTGCATTTTTTGCAGCCCCCTATCTCACACCCACGACACAAACCTTATTTTGCGAATCATTGACAGCACTTGATGGCGTCGAAAATGCCAATCAACTAACGACTGCCCTGGTTGATTCAGAGTCCTTTGAAGAAAGTCGCTACGTTCTAAGCACTATCGACCTGCTTGTCTGGCATCATCAAAACAATGCACCTCTAACACGCATTATTGCTGACTCAGGTCTTCCATACGCTGTTGGTGAAAATATGGATATTATCGTCATGTTACCGGCAGATTATCTTCTCTGGACGGATCTGACTGCCGACCGCTTCGCCAGTCTTAATCAAGTTGCAAACTCGGAGGCTGTTCGGGACAAGACCGTATGGATACTCGGTAATGCATCACCACTAGCCATCACAGAACTCGGGTTAAGCCAGTGGACAGTCAACACCCGGGCTAACAACAACAGCCTGGCGGAGATTTACTCACGGGGTATTGTCGTGACCGGACAATAGTCAATTCAGCTGACATGTCAAAATGGCGAACAGCAATTTTAGTCTTGCTCGGTGGCCTCACCGCCACCCTTGCCTTTGCGCTCGTCACGCTCCTGAAACCTGCACAGTCACAACAGGTTCAACTCGAATTCAACGGTGAGACAATTTCTCTCGCCGCTTTCGGTGATCAAGGCACAGGAAACTTACAACAATGGCGAGTCGCTGACGCCGTTGAAGAACTTGCAGATACAACCAGACTTGATTTTGTGGCTTTACTCGGGGATAACTTTTATCGGTTCGGTGTTAACACCCCTGATGATTTGCAGTGGCGCTATAAGTTCGAAAACGTTTATACCGGCAGTCTTTCAGCCACGCCGTTTTTTGCCACCCTGGGCAACCACGATTACTACGGCAATGAAGTGGCACAGATCAACTATGATCTTTTCGATAAAGGTTCTGGTCGCTGGCAGATGCCAGCCCGCGACTATATTAAGCAATTTGGCTTATCAGAAGATAAACCGTTACTGACGGTTGTATTTATAGATACAGGATTGATCCTGCGTGACTACGCAGAAATCGCGCAGAAACTCGATACGCTATTAGACGCAGCCACACCCGCGCACTGGCGTATCGTCATGAGCCACTCAATGTTACGTACCGGGACGAGGGAATATTACAATCCAACCCTCACCAATCAGCTGATACCCGTGTTAAAAAAACATCAGGTAGACGCCTATCTTTCTGGTCATGATCATAACCTCCAGATTATTCAGCGAGCAGGAGAACCTGCATTTATTATTGTTGGCACTGGTGGCAAATACGGCAAGGAAATCGACCCTGGCTTTGAGCCAGGGCTAAAGTTTTCTCATACAGGTCTTGGATTTGTTCATCTGCAGGCTAACAAGGATCGCGTAATCGTAACGGCTTTCGATATCAACAACCAGTCACTCTATGAGTACAATTTACAACAACTACCTTAAGTATCAGGCTTCGACTGGATCTCAATACTGCCATTTAGATGAACATCCTGCTGAGGGTATGCAATAACGACGCCGTTTTCTCTGAACAATCTGTCTATGGTAAAACGAACATCACTTCGGATTAATCTGGCACCCCTTTCACCACCTGTGTTTACCCAGAAGTAGACATCGAAGTTAAGCGCGCTATCACCGAAGTCAGCGAAAAACACAACAGGCGCAGGGTCTGTTAACACATCACTATGAGACTGGGAAGCTTCCATGAGTAAGCGTCTCACCAGCTCAACATCAGACCCATAGGCAACACCTACCCGGATAATACAACGCAATAAATTATCCACGAGCGTCCAGTTTACAACCATCTCTTCTAACAGTTTCGAATTCGGGACTAACAGGTGGACGCCATCAACTCGTCGGATTCTGGTTGAGCGCGTGTTAATTTCTTCAATGGTGCCGGTGGTGTCCCCTACTTCTATAAAATCATTAATTCAAATAGGTCTTTCCCACATCAAGATCCAGCCGCTGATAAAATTATTAATGATATTTTGTGCGCCAAAACCTACACCAATAGCCACAGCACCAGAAACGAAAGCAAAAGCAGTCAGTGGGACATTGATAAAATCCAGTGTGGTAATAACCAGGATAATCAACCCAACAATGGTCAATGCGCGTCGAACAATTTGTACTATATCGGGATTAACACCACGCTTTCTGAGACTCTTATCAGCACGGCTGACAAGCCAACTGACAAGCAAGTAGCCGACAATCAACAATACAGGAACGGCGAGGACGTGGGATACAGTCACATCAACACCAACTATCGTAATCAGCTTTTGATCGAGCAATGCTTGGAATTTCTCCATCAGACTGGCTTTCCCCGTTGATAGGCTTGTTGTAATTTATTTTTGCCGCACGGAAAGCATAACCTGAATAGGATTAAGTGCATATTATTAACGCGCTGCAGCAGATCCGGGGATTCCCCTGCCAAATGGCACTTTTTGGCTTGTAAGTCTCATGACAAGGTCTACTATGATTAGTGAGGTTACATTTGGATATATGATGATAAAGATAGCAGTCGCCGCATTTAGCCTTGGTTTTTTGACTACCACCGCGCAGGCAGCAACTGGCGAGATGAATCAGTTAACCAGTCTAGCGGTCCCGACCTTTGAATGTAACCTACCGAAATTCAAACCCTCTGGTATTGCAACCAATGAAATCCGTCAGCTTCAGAAGATTGAGTCACGTTATAAACGCTGCGTAACCCGTTTTAAGAACAAGCTTGGAGAATATAAAAAGAACCTGGTAGCCCTTAAGAAAACAGTCTCTACACCTGAACATCGCCAGCTGCTTGACGAGAGAATTCACTGGGTAGACTGGGCCTTGTCCCAACCCATGGAACTTAAAGGTCCAGCGAGTTTGCGCCAGCCAGATGAAAGAGATTACTACGACCCACATCACGGCGGCTAATCGGAACTCCATGTTATGAAACCTGTTTTTAAAGGGACCCTGCTCCTTGTACTTTTGACACTAGTAGCCTGCGCTACTTATCTCTGGTCCCCCTTTACAGCAAATCAATCTCTTACAGCGGCCCTTGCAGCTTCAGCGCAATACGATGTTGAGATCATACGAGATGAATGGGGCGTGCCACACATCTTTGGCGTGACTGATTGGGATACGGCGTTCGGTCTAGGCTATGCACAATCAGAAGATGATCTGGAAAACATCCAGTCCGTGGTTGCAGCAACCAGAGGTAGACTTGCAAGGTACCAGGGTAAGGACGCCGCCGCTGCTGACTATCTAGTTAACCTGATGGGTATCTGGCCACTCGTAGATAGCCGCTACCAGACACTAAAACCTGAAACCAGAAAAGTCGCTGAGGCCTACGCCGCAGGCGTAAACCTGTTTGCCGCTGAACATCCTGATATTGCCTGGCAAGGTTTATATCCTCTGACAGGCAAAGACGTGATAGCTGGTTTCGTTTTCAAAACGCCCTTCTTCTATGGCGCAGACAAGGTATTTACAAATCTATTTACCGGTACTGGTGAACGCACCCTTGCCATTGCACCAGTAGACCAGGCAAAGGCATTTCATTTATCCACGAATCACAATCTATTCGAAATTGGATCTAACGGTATCGCTGTGGCACCTAATCGAACAACTGATGGCGCAACCCGCTTGATTGTTAATTCACACCAGCCATATAAAGGTCCCGTCGCCTGGTACGAGGTACACCTGGTTAGCGAACAAGGATTGGATATGTATGGTGGCACCTTCCCAGGCGGCCCTGTCGTCTTCCATGGCTTTAATCGACATCTTGGCTGGGCTAATACTGTCAACAATCCAGATCTCATTGATGTCTATCAACTTTCCCTAAACCCGGACAATGAAAATGAATATCTACTGGATGGGAGCTATGTCAAATTTGAAACTTCAACGGCCAATATCGATGTTGGTCTCTGGGGACCCTTTGCGTACCCGGCCAAAGAAAAGGTATATCGATCCGTACATGGGCCAGTCCTAAAAACAGAGCAAGGTGCTTTTGCGATTCGCTATGCAGGTATGAATGAAGTTCGTCATCTCGAACAGTATCTGGCACTGAACAAGGCAAGCAATTATCAGCAATGGTACGACGCAATGAAGATATTGGCGTTGCCTAGCATTAACTACATCTACGCGGATCAGACGGGCAATGTCGGATTTGTGCACAATGGCCAGTACCCAAAACGAAAACCGGGTTGGCAGTGGCAAGATGACCTACCAGGGGATAGAAAGGATCTCATCTGGCAGGCTTATCATGATTTCTCAGAGGTACCGCAACTAATCAATCCGCCATCAGGCATTGTCTTTAATGCAAATAACAAACCTTTCTCCGCCACCAACGGCGAAGGGAATCTCAGCCCTGAATCCTATCCACCTGAATTTGGCTTACAAACTAACGATACTAATCGATCACTTCGACTTGAGGAGTTAACTGCAGGTGGTGGCCTGTTGAGTCGAGCTGACCTGCTGACAATCAAATTTGATAAGCGCTATTCACATAGATCAAAGGCAGCGAGCACCATCACCAGGGTACTCACCCATGACTGGCAGGGTGATGAGCGCATGGAACGAGCAACGGAACATCTGGCAAACTGGGATTTTAGTACCGACATTGAAAATCGGCATGCCGCGCTTGGTGTATTGACTGCCTTCGGTGCCGCCATATCAAAACTCGATAAAGATAAAGCAGCCATTCATGCATTCGAAGCAGCAGTCGAGCTTCTCGAGAAAAATTATCATCGAATCGATCCAACCTGGGGCGAGGTAAACCGTATCGTCAGAGGCAAGATTGATCTACCTATCGCCGGGGGACCAGATATTTTGCGAGCAGTCTATCCCGCTAAAATTCGAGAAGATGGTAAGTTACATGCCAGTGGTGGCGACACACTGATTATTCTTGCCGAGTGGGATAAGTCTGGAAAGGTCAAGGGCTCCACGATTCATCAATTCGGTAGCGCAACTCTCGATCAAATGTCTAGTCACTTTGCTGATCAGACACCACTGTTCGCTGCGGAAAAATTTCGCCCTGTATTGCTTGATCGTGATGTTATTGAACAGCATGGGACGAGAATTTATCGCCCCGGCAAGATTGTTAGCCAATAACAATTATGCTGCGTTTACTTTAAGAGACTGACTTCGCTGCTTGTAGCTCATTCACCACAGCGGCTAACCTTTTCACACCAGTACGAATTTGCGCTTCAGTTAACGATGCATAGCCCAGGATAAGCTCAGCCTCTGTAGGTGGTGTCATATAGTAACCTTCACTGCTATAAACCCCTACTTGTTGCTCAGCACATTGGTGAATCAATACCGGCACTTGATCAGCGCTAATCGTGTGTAATTTTAGCAGGACGTGAATACCCGCTCCGCTACCAATAAGCGTTGCCCGATTGCCAAGGTGTTTCTCAACGGCCTGCATCAGGACTTGACGTTTAACCCCATGGCGTTTTCTTACCCGATGTATGTGTCGCTGTAGATGACCAGCTGATATAAATTCCGCAAAGGCAAGTTGTATCAAGCCCGGTGTATTATT
>CBDUKY010000002.1:0-24855 GCA_965367925.1 uncultured Pseudomonadales bacterium
CACCAATCTCATAATCTGACATTGCTACCCGAAATAATCTCTGAGGTGGACCATCTCGCCGGAGGGTCTCCTCCATATAAGGCCGAACCAGGCTTCTATCTTCTCGCAGCGCCTGATACAGATCCGGTCGTTCCAAAAAGTTCGCGATCAGATTGCCGAGAAAGTACACCGTTGTCTCTGCACCAGCCACCACCAGGGTCATGCAAAAACGTTTAACTTCATCGACGGTTAATTTACGGCCGTTGTGTTCGCTGACGATTAGCGCCGTCATAATATCGTCAGGCGCATCAACACCATTTTCTATATCAGCAATTCGTTGATCGACTGCTGCTGAATAATAGGCTTCTAGCTCGATATTACTTTGCTGGCGTTCCTCCGCCGTGAAGGTTGACGAAACCATAAAGGCATTGCCCCAATAGCGTAGTTTTTCCCAGTCTTCCTCAGGCGTACCGATTAAACGGGTAATAAATTTTGCAGGCATTTCCACCGCAAAGGTTTCCATGATATCCACTTCCCCTGCACCATACTTGTCGATCATGGCCGAGACTGTCTGCTCTGCCCAGGGCGCAACATCTTGTTCTATACGTTTGGGTGTAAAGGCCTTTTGCGTCAAGTTTCTAAGAAAGGTGTGCTCTGGCTTATCGTGATTCACTAGCATTAAGGTCGGTGCTGATGAAGCTTCCTGCATCGGGTCTCTGGATGAAAAAACCTCCGGGTGAGATGCCACTTCGACAACATCTTTATATCGTAAAAATACCCAGGCCGGCGCAGGCTCGTCGACCCCTGGTATTGTTCCCGGTGGATAATCCCTCAACCCAAACTGTGGACCCAGCGGTCGCAAAGCCGCGTAAGCTGGATATGGATTGCGAATAATCTCCGGTGTATTAAGTTCTGCGATCTTCATGATCTGCTAATTTCCTCTTTGTGAGTTCAGAAGGTCAAAAGTCCAGGGAAACTTCAACGCCGTATGTTTTCGGATCACCAAGGGTGCCGACAAATTCCGCACCATAAACGGTGCCTGTAAGAATCTGGTTATTAAAATAGGTCTCGTCACTGATATTCTTACCGAATACAGCAACCCGCCAACGATCTTCGATGCGATACTCAGCCCTGACATTGAGTACGCCATAGTCATCTTGTGAGGCCGCATCAATATTGAAGACAGTAAAATAGATTTCACTTTGCCAACCATAGTCCAGTCTTAGTAAGAGCGGATTTCCGGCTACTTCAAATTCGCTTTGCAGACCAATATTGAATTTCCACTCTGGTGCTCTGGGCAGAGTCAGGCCATCTAGATCTCTCAATAGCGAACCTGGTGCTTGTGTTAAAGGTGCAGGTCGAAGTGGCTCTGTTAATTCACCGTCAGTAAACTCAGCATCTAGATAGGTTATCGATGCGTCTAACTGTAGATATTCGTTAGCTAGAAATAGCGTTTCTACTTCTAAACCTGACACTCTGGCCTTACCAACGTTACGGATGATCGGTTGATTCTGCACACTGTCCTGGGCTTGCAGGTTAGTGTAGTCGTAGAGAAACAAGGCGCTATTTAAACGCAGCCTCGCGTCCAGAAAATCGCCCTTAAACCCGACTTCATAAGCCCAGATCTTCTCTGGCTCGAATGCATCTCGTTGACTGCTGCCAATATTGTATCCACCACTCTTAAACCCACGTTGTGCAGAACCATAAATAGTCCATTCATCATTCACCGCATAGGTCAGTGCAAGCTTTGGTGTAAACGCATCAAAATCATCTGGCCCATTCACTGGTGCAACGACAAATCCAACAGGATCCGGTGTCACACCATCGCGACTGTCACTGACAGCATTGGGGAAAAACGCAACTTCAGGTGCAAATCGCGTTGGTGCGCCACCGGTTGGAGAAAGTACAACCAACTCGAATAATTGATTGCCATCTCGCTCCTCTGTGCTATATCGACCACCGAAGGTTAAGGTCAGCTTATCCGTTAAATCCCAGCTACCTTCAGCATAAAATGCAAAAGCCTCGGTCTGTTGGTCACCATTAAGATGCAAGTCACAACAAAGTGTTGTTTGCGGAATAACGACAGGAAAAGGTGGCAGTACGCCCGCTGCTTGCAAGTCCGTCAGACCTTGAATCAGGATTGGTTCCCAGAAATCGCCAAAGATATTGTTGGTAATATCGTTTTCTTCTTCGAAGTAATATCCACCAACTAACCAGCTGAAGCCGTCATCTTCATTGGATGCAAACAGAAATTCTGTACTCCATTGCTGATGGTCTTCTTCTCGTTGGTAAACGTTAACGAAGGCGTCTGATAGATCGAACTCATTCTGTAAATAGGGGTTTGTATCCTTATAGTTTGCTGACAATTTCAGATCACCAGATTCGAAGCTGTGATCGAATACAACAGAGACACCCCAGATCTCGGCATTGCTCTCGTATTCCACATCGGAAAAGATAGTTCGCGAACCTGGACTGGTTTGTCGACCAGCCTGTTTAAACGCAAAGTAAGGTACCGTGGCCATACCTTCGCGGCTGGTGTACCAATTTGGTACCTCTTCTGCATAGCCGCTTGATGCATAGGTAAAAATTCTAGATTGATCGTCGGCGTGAAAGTAATCAGCGCTGATGGTGAGTAGACTGTTTTCACCCAGGTCCGCTTCAAGGGTCGCGCGGAAGGCAATGTCATCCCGGTCTTCTACATCATCATCGCCACCACCTGATGCCACAGGCCGAACGACCTTACTATATCCATCGTGGCTGACATGTTTTAAGGCAAAACGACTTCTCAAGGAGGACGAAATGGGGATGTCGATGGCACCCTGTATAGTCAGATGATTATAGTCACCAATGGTTGTACTCAAATTACCACCAAACTCATCACCTGGCTTATTGGTGACAATATTGATGGAACCACCGGTTGCGTTTCTTCCGTAGAGCGTACCCTGGGGACCACGCAATATTTCAATTCGATCAACATCGAAGAACACTGGACCAAGGGCAGCTGCACGGGATATGTAAACGCCATCAACATAGGTGCCGGTAGAGCTATCATTACCCGCAATAATCACAGGGGTGCCAATACCTCGAATAAACACCGAGGTATCCCCCTGGTACTGGGCAATATGAACCCCTGGGGTCAAGCTCGAAATATCTGCGACATTAGTAATTGACCGAACCGCCAGATCGTCGGATTGCAATGCTGTGATGGCTGCTGCCGTATCCTGAATATTCGCATCACGACGTGTTGCCGTAACAATGACCTCTTCTAGTACTTCTGCCCCTACAGCCTGATCTGGTAGACCCAGACCACAAAGTGCTGTGGCCAGAATAGCGCCTAGATAAACAACTGATGTCTTATATGGCATAAAAATCCCCCCGAATACTTATTGTTGTCGTCCACCAGGTTATCGACGGTAGCTGGTAGCCTTTTTAATAAAACGAGGAAACACTAAACTTAGGACATATTAACTGTCAAGACATTATTTTTCATTTCCGCTAGGGAATGCGGTGGAACAGGTTTACAATTGCGCCTTGATTATCGCGTTATCAAGAGTCCCTATGGCTGGCAAGAAATCCCTAAGACATCAATCTCCTGGTCTATTTCTCGACCTCTACTACCCTTTCCACTATAAGACCGGGTTTGCAATTGAGCATGTATTGCGGGGCTCAAACCTCACGCAGATTCAAACGATCATTCTCTGGACGATTCATTCAGAAGGTGATGAAGGCCATGAAATGCGCCGGAAAGATATTGAGCAGCGGGTTACTAATTGGTTCGACATCACGAGCTCTGCGATTTCCAAGTCAATCCGGGGGATGTCCAGAGCAGGACTGCTCGACATAAAAGAGGACCCAGCATCTGGCCGGGAAAAGCGAGTTAGTTTAACTCCCCAGGGGCAAGATCAGGTCTCCGACATGATCCAGCGAACCGAAGCGCTAATCGCCAACATCGTCGCAAAACTTGATGACGATGAGATAAGCTCAGGACTTAACTTTCTGAAGCGGGTAAGTGAAATTGTCGAAGAACTGGGCGCTCGCTAATCCCTGCTACGACATTGTAAATAGCGCTGCTCACTAATTTACTCTCCTGCAATTCTCTGGTTTACTGAGATGCTCCTATCTAGTCTCTCTGCAATCACTCGTTATTGGACAAATAGTGCGCAATTTACTACTTTTCAGCCTTCTCACTTGCTGGTCAATCTCACTTTCAGCTGCCTATGAAGCAGTATTCCACGCTGAACCCGGCAACAGCTTTTCTGCTAAGCGTGATTATGGCATCACTTTTTTACGAGATGGCAAACCCCATCACACACTGGCATTCGGCACTTTAAAACGTAAGCCCGTGGGATTCTGGAGTGACGGCAAAAAGATATTATGGATAGCAAAACCCTCACCCAATGGAAAAGAATGGTCCCTGATTGGGTTCGACGTCGAAAATAAAACAGAAATCATGAATTTTGATATAGGAGGCCAGTACGCCACTAGTCCTGGCTTCTTTCAGATCTGGGCTGAAGAGTCTGCAGACCAACAATTTATGTTCGCACTTGCTGTGAGAAAAAGGGTCTGGTATTTCGAGTCTTTTCGACTCGACACGAAAGAGAAGATTGCATCTGTAAAATTGGATAAAGGCGCCATTAGGGTGCACCCTCTTGTCTCCAATCGACTGCTGGCTGTATCTACTACCAGCTCAAAAACAACAGCTTATCTCATAAACGGTGAAACTGGTGAATTGCTCTACAAAAAGCAAATCCGTTTTCGGAATTCACCAAAGGTCAGCGTCACGAAATCCAAAAGCCACATCATGCTGGTTGAAAACGAAAAACGTGAGTTGACCCATAAATCGCGAAACCCCAGCCTCGCCATAACGAGATACAAGGCGAATCTGACACTCGTCAACGCCATGAATGGTGCTGTCACTTACCAGGATGATATTGGCTACGATCTGACGCCGTTCAACCAACACAGTGATAACAGTGCCGATTACGTTGCAGCGAGGGACGCATTAAAAAGCCCCGGTGTTAAAGTCTGGAAAATCAAAGGTGACCGTGTCTCTGTTGCAGCATCTGCGAATGAGGATTGCGATCCACAGGTAGTACTCGTGCGTGAGAAAAATCATCTCACCACCCTCATTTGCAAACGTAGTGCAATCCATTTTTCGCCAGAGGGCGTGCAGACAACACCAGTCAATTTGAGAGTAAGAAGTGGCTTTTACAACGCAGACAGTGACACCGTCTATGTCATGGAACAAGGAGGCTCCGAGGTAGGTAAAATTTCCCTCTCTCCGCTTACATTTGCTGGCCGCAGTGTTACCGGTCGTACCGACGTTAAGATCGCTAATGGTCTCGGTAGCGCACTCGGTATTGCACTGGCTGCCTATACCGGCTACGGCTTCATAGTCGTGCAAAACTATAGCGACACAGCGCTTGCGATCAATCACCCTGGTACAAAAATCTATGCCATGAATGGCGCTACTCGAGATGTCACGATAATTTCAACCGCCAGCTTCGAGAAGGTCGCTTACATCCCATCTGGTGAAGGGCCAATGGGTGTAGCCACCTACGAGCAATCAAAATATATATTTTCCTTCGCAATTAATCAGGTCAATGTGATTGACCCGGCTACTGATGAGGTAAGGATCAAACTTGAAAAGGGCCAGCTAGTTGGTGCTAACGGTGACACTGACAAGATTTACTTTGCAACGGAAGAAGGACTAAAGGCGCTGCGTATTAGTGATCTTGAACAAGTAGATTTACTAAAGGGTCAATCTGGCATCTATCTTGTACTTGCACCGGGGAAAGACTCCCAGGCACTTTACTAGATGAGCGCTGAAGATAGATTTGTCGCCAATCATGCTAATACTTCATCACTATCCACTGCCGGGCAGAAAGCAGGGAGATTTCATCAGCTGAGTTGCTGCTGCTTTCTATTGTTGAGCCTATTACTCAACAGTTGTGCTACTACCAACAAGGATTCGACACTGGTATCGGAGATTGATATCAGGTTGCAGGCAATCCCGGACTCAAATATCCCTCAGTTTGTTGCCGTCACACATATCAAGGCATCACTCCCGGAGGTTATGTCTTATCTCATGGATTTTGCTAGTTGGCCCAGTTGGGTCTATGGCTGTCAACAAGCCCAGGTACTACAAATGATCGGCTACCAGGAGGCCTATGTTTACCAGGCAACTAGCTTACCGATTGTTCGTGATCGTGATGTCATCATTCATGCCAGGCTAAGTACAACCAATGATGGCAATACCATCACTATTGTCTTTGAGGCTGCCCCGGACTACTGTCTCAACAATCAACGTACATCCTGTAAAGCAGTAAAGAACAGCAAGCTGGTGGGTATCAGAAAACTAGCTGGTCAATTTGTTTTACAGCGCATTGCCGCTAATGAAACAAAACTCACCTGGGAACAACATATGGAACCTGGTGGCATGATTCCCGACTGGGCAACACGCATGATGTTGCCTGGTGTACCAGAGCGATCGCTCAAGCAACTGCAGCAAATCCTCGCCAGGTAATGCCACAATAAAAGCGCTACGTGCAATCAGAAAATCTTAAGAAAATTAGATTCATATCAAGTCCTGAATTAGTGACGGAATCCAATCAAGCGTAAACTGTACATCACTAGCCAGCATGTTGTCGTTAAAGGTTATGCGACATGTGCAAGGGTTTAGAAACGGTTATTTCTACTGGATACCCTTCACCCTGAACCAGTGGGATTGCTACAACACTTCTATCGGGGAGCACTAACATGAAAATTGAAAGACATGGTCTATCCATTGGTATCGAAAGATCCGGCAACAACATCTTCCTTTCACTGAAGGCGATTGGGAAACTGACCCATGAGGACTATGAAACAATCACACCTATGATTGATAACGCGCTAGACTCGGTCAAAGATCCAAAGGTAAAGGTAATTATCGACGGAACTGAAATGGAAGGCTGGGATCTTCGGGCTGCCTGGGATGACCTAAAACTCGGTCTAAAGCATGGTAACGAATTTGAAAAAATCGCTATTTATGGCAATAAAAACTGGCAAGAAATTGCCGCAAAGGTCGGCGCCTGGTTCGTTTCCGGTGACGTTAAATACTTTTCAACAGCAGAAGATGCATTGACCTGGTTGAATGAATAAAAACAGTCACGAGCATCTAATCCAGGATCACCATCCAACCGCCATCAAACGTCGGTTGGATGGCTCACCGAAACAAAGTCTTGTATCAGATGCTGTCCTTGGTGGTATGGATGGTTGCGTGACAACCTTCGCCATTGTCTCAGGTGCAATTGGTGCCGATTTTTCTCCAACTGTTGCCCTGGTGCTTGGCTTTGCCAACCTTGTTGCTGATGGTTTTAGCATGGCTGTGAGTAGCTATGAAGCAATCAATGCCCAGCAAGAATTTGTTGAGAGTGTCCGTCAGGAAGAACTTGACCATATCGATAAGATTCCGGCTGGCGAGGAAGAAGAGATTCGGCAGATATTCGAGCGGAAAGGATTTAGCGGTGAAACACTCGAAACAATCGTCCACACGATTATTAGCGATAAGATGCTCTGGGTTAATACCATGCTAACAGAAGAGCATGGCCTACAAATTGACAACTCATCGCCATTAAAACCCGCTGCGGCAACTTTTATAGCATTCGTTCTGGTTGGTGCTGTCCCCCTCATACCGTTTATGTTCACCAGCTTGCAGATGCAAACGCAATTCACAACAAGCGCTTGCCTTGCCGGCATCATGTTTTTTTCAATCGGCTCTATAAAGAGTCTACTTGTCCAGAAGCCAGTTATTGTCTCTGGCATAAAGACCCTGTTAACCGGTAGCATTGCAGCAAGCCTGGCATTTATTTCCGGTTATGTATTAAGGGTCGTCTTTGGCATTGGCGGTATGTAACCTCTCATTCCTAGGAGCCCTGCATGACCGATAAATCTGACACTGGAAAAAGCGCCCTGATCATTGTCGATGTGCAAGTTGGTGTGATGGAAAATACCTTTGAACCGAAACGGGTTATCAACAATATCAATATCGCTGTGGCAACCGCACGTTCTAATGGCATACCGATAATCTGGGTTCAACACGACGATGAGGAACTGTTGGCAGATAGTCCATCCTGGCAATTGGTCCCAGCACTAAAAACCGCGGTGGGTGACACGCGGATTCAAAAGCAGTTCAATTCTAGCTTTGAAGGCACACCACTCGAAGAGATGCTTACAGCGCAGGGCATCAAGCATATTGTACTAGCAGGCGCAGCGACTAATTGGTGTATCCGTTCAACGGCATTTGCTGCTTTAGAACGAGGTTATCATCTGACACTAATTGGGGATGCCCACACGACAGTTGATCAGAATATAGGTAACGATCAAGCTATCCCCGCAAAGACAATTATTGATGAGTTTAATATTGGCATAAACTATGTCACCTACCCTGATCGAATCAGTGCGACAAAAAATGCCCAGGATATCGACTTCACTTAAGCCTCGCTGCATGACTAATACTGATCAAGCTATATCCACAACACATTTACTAGATGAGCCCCTATGCAATTAAGCAAGATACTCCTTATCTGCATGGGCTTGCTCTACTCTCACACCCTGATTGCTGATTGTGTCGTGCTGCTACACGGGCTAGCAAGAACTGCAGACGCCATGCAAGATCTGGAAGATGCATTAACCGCTGAGCAGTTTCGTGTCGCAAACATCGACTATCCTTCCCGGGAGAAAACGATCGCTGAACTGGCCCCCGGGGCAATTGAAGCAGGTATTGAACAGTGCAACCTGGCGGCCAATGAAAAAATCCATTTTGTCACCCACTCAATGGGCGGCATTCTAGTCCGCTACTATCTTGCCTCCAGGGAAATAGAGGATTTAGGTCATGTGGTTATGATCGCACCACCCAATAAGGGGAGTGAGGTGGTTGATGCCCTTGGCAAAATGCCTGGTTTTAGCCTGATTAATGGGCCCGCCGGTGCTGAGCTAGGCACCTCTGAAGATAGTGTGCCCTTGAACCTCGGAGCCGTAGAATTTTCCGTTGGTATCATTGCCGGCGTAAAAACATTTAACCCGATCCTCTCTCAATTTTTACCCAATCCTGACGACGGCAAGGTGTCGGTGGAAAGTACAAAGGTTGAGGGGATGGCTGACTTCGTCACGGTAGACGCCTCGCACCCATTCATCATGAATGACGAATCCGTCATTCAGTACACAATCACCTTTTTAAGGTCTGGATCTTTTGATAGCGACGAGACTGTCCTTGCAATTACGAGTGCAGAATCAGAAACGCTCGCTCCGTTTGAGTCTGATGGTTGTAGCAGTTTTCCTGATGGCACTCTGAGCCAACAAGCCCTCTGGCTTGATTGTTGTACTGCACACGACCTTGCCTATTGGCGGGGTGGTACAGCCGCCGAACGACTTGCAGCAGATAACGCCTTAGAACAATGTGTTGCAACCGTCGGAGAACCAGAAATCGCCTCAATTATGCTAACCGGCGTGCGCGTTGGTGGCACGCCCTACCTGCCAACAAAATTCAGATGGGGCTATGGATGGCCTTTCCCCCGGGGATACAAAGCCCTTACCCAGGCAGAACAAGAGGCTGTCGACAAAGCACTATCTACATCAGCCAATATTAAGGACAATTGACTTATGGCGATATCTTACTGTTAGTACAGTAGCTGTCTGAAAGCATGGCAAGTCGATGATTTGACTGCTACATTTGCATCTGAAAAGGGATTTTTGGATACGACTATTCATTGTCCTCTCGTCTGGCAAACAGCGGAACCTGGATCCAATGCAAAAATCACTTAACAGGAATAAGGCTAAATTCATCCAGCTGTTCTTGTTAGTCGCCCTTTGTGATTGGTTTGCGCCTGCTAGCTTGCACGCAAGTGAATTAACGCCTGCGATGTTCAAGACTGGCAAGCAGTCGCTGGATGCAAAAATCAAAATGCCGAAAAGCATGCCAGATGGACGCCATCTGTTTTTCTGTGAAGGATACGCCAGTAGGTATGGCCATCTTCGACTCGGCGCTTGTCATGGTACCGACATGCCTGAAGATGTTGAAAGCATGGGTCGCCGGGCGATTGCACGGTCCGTAAGACGGATTCGCATCACACCAGCAACAGTGGATGGGCTCAAGGAAAATGTCTGGTTCAATTTTAGTGTGCTGTTCCGGAAAGATACGGAACAACAACGGGTTCGCGTGCTACACAATCATCTGCTCAATGTGACGACACTGGGACTCGATTATGTTGCGCCACAACGAATTCTAAAGCCGTCGAATTTAAGGTTCCCGGTGGAGTGTGGAACGCGGATATTGATGCTCACTGAAGCGCTGGTGGATGTTACGGGCAAGGCGCTTGCTGCCGAGGTGGTTGATTCGAAAGAATCAGAATCACTTTTCTGTACTAGCAAAACTGTCGCCCTACTCCTTAATTCAAACTATATTCCAGCCATTCTCGATGGAGAGGCACATCAGGCTACTTATAAGGAGGTGTTCTTTAGCTACTAGCATAGATGCGATTGTCAGATGTCTAATGATGTTTGTGCGGCTCAGAATTCACATCATGTGTACAAGGAAGCTGCCCACTCATTTGTCAACGGTCAGCACTATGTACTGTTCAAGTAGAAAGGCTCAACAGGTTGCCATCCGGGTCTTCAAACCAGAATACCCACACTGGACTACCGGGTGGATTCCACATCCCAAGCTCGTTCTGCACCATACCCTCGAATCGCTTTCCCTCATAGCCTGCAGCCACCAATCGCTCAACACTTTGTTTGATATCGTCAAGTTGCCATCCAAGCACCGTGAAGGGTTGTGGCTTAAAGTCTGCCACTTCAGCAATACGCAAGCTAGCGCCACCTACTTTCAGCACCAGGGCGAAATTATCCTCATGAATAACCGATAGTCCCAGTAGATCACAATAAAATGCCTTCGCCCGCGCCCGGTCCTTTACAGCAATAAAGGCCACTGGATTTACTTCACTGCTGATAACGGTACTCACTAGACGCTCCTTGACTCTGCTTTCCTATGCTTAACGGCGACAGTAGCGCTGATTTACCTGTCGGCACAAGGTAAAAAACGCACCAGAAATGCACGGATTTTGCTAAAGCTCGCGATCAATGGATAGCATCGTGGGTTCCAATCTGCTACCGCTGTTGAATTTTAAGAGGATTTTCGAGAAACCGCAGGTGTAGGTAGGGAAGCCTTTACGCCAGCACCTAGAGGAGTTAAATTCTGTCATCTTCTAATGGAACACCCTTCCCATGCCCACCCATAACGACACCTACGCTGCAGCGCGCAAAAATTTCCTGGCGCTTACCGGCGGCGCAGAGATGGAAGTACGCAAACACCCGCTAGCAGGGCCTGAAGGTGAAATTGCAATGGATATTGCCTGCTGGGGTGATCGCAATGCACCCAGAGCACTGGTGGTCTCATCTGGCACCCATGGCGTCGAGGGCTATTGCGGTTCTTTTATCCAGTGTGAACTACTCGCCCAGGGTATTGTCGACAAGCTACCTGCTGACATGATGCTGATGATGATTCACGGCATCAACCCCTATGGGTTTGCCTGGAAACGCCGGGGGAACGAGGACAATATCGATCTAAATCGTAATTTTTTTGATCATGATAATCCGCCACCACGAAACGAGGGCTATGCCGAAATCGCAAACATATTCGAACCAGAGGAATGGCATGAAGGCGCCATAGATGCCATTTTCGACGCCCTGGCGCAGGTCAGAGCAAAGCATGATAATTCACATCGTTGGCAGCAGGCTGCCATGTCAGGTGGCCAGTATGAATTTCCCAACGGCATATTTTATGGTGGTGTTGCACCTGCCTGGTCCAACCTTCAACTAAATGAGGTCGTGACAAAAAATCTTAAAGACAAGACTGTCACCTGGATTGATGTCCACACTGGACTAGGCCATCTTGGTGCTGCTGAGTGTATTGTTGTATATGAAAAAAAGTCTCGGCCATTTCAACGGGCGGTAAAATTGTGGGGAGATCGGGTCAAGACGATGCGGACTAACGAATCCATTTCGGCTTATGTTTCCGGGTCAATTGAAACCGGTCTCGATAGATGGCTTGGTGACAAGCTTGTTGGTTGCGGGCTCGAATTTGGCACTCGTCGAAGCAAACAGGTCGTTGAGGCGCTAATCGCTGACCAATGGCTACATCGATACGGCGATCTGAATAGCGAGCAAGGCAAGGCCATCAAAGCACTTATTTTGGATGCCTTCTTTCCAGATGATCCAGAATGGCGACAACTAGTCTTCAAAGGGGCATCGGAAGTTGTCCAGGCTGCCATCGATGAGTAGACATGTTGTCTGATGTCCCTGAGATTAATTTAACCCTCGCGCAACAGCTTATTCATGAACAGTTCCCACAGTGGTCCGGCCTGAGCCTTGATCCTGTTGCCTCGGCAGGCACAGATAATGCCCTGTTCCGCCTCGGTGAGCAGATGGTCCTACGTTTGCCTTACCGTGCTTTTTCACTGACCGCAGCCGATAAGGAAAAAATCTGGCTACCTATTCTTGGACCTGCCCTGACTCTCAAGGTGCCAATACCCATTGCGCAAGGCAAACCAACACCGGAGTATCCGTTCGACTGGGCGATTTATCCATGGCTTGAAGGCGAGGATCTCTGGCACACAGCGGCTATTGATCTAAAACAGCTTGCGGTAGATATCGGTAAATTCGTTGTAGAGCTAAGACAAATTCGCCCTGCTGAAAATCTCGGCTATGGCAAACACAATTTTTACAGGGGCGGTCCACTCATTCACTCGGATAAGCCTGTCCGGGATGCGATTGCTGCCTGTGGTGAGCGAATTGATCAACAGAGAATCACCAGTATCTGGCAACATGTCCTCGCACAACCTACCGCTGAAGCTGACTACTGGATTCACGGCGATCTACACCCTGGCAATCTGCTGGCACATGATGGCAAGCTCAGCGCCGTGATTGATTTTGGCCTGCTGGGTGTTGGCGATCCGGCCTGTGACTTGATGCCTGCCTGGAACCTGCTAGATGAAGCATCCAGGGTACATTTTAAAGCGCTTACAGGTATCGATGAAGCATGCTGGATCAGAGGTCAAGGCTGGGCACTACGTCAAGCCTTGATGGCCCTACCCTATTACTGGGATACAAACCCCACCATGGTTGCCATGTCCCAGCACATAATCGCTGAACTACTGTCTGAGTACGATAGCTAGCTAGTTGCGGTGAACCACATAGCACCGATCATCAATGCCACCAAAGGCATAGTCAAAGTAAGCACCTTTGTACATAACGCTGGTTTTTTCACTCCATGCCATTGCCTCAGGTGCATGCAAGCGATGGTTAATTTGCAAAATACCCTGTTCACATATCTTGTACTCCGCAAACATACCGGGAAACTCCTTTACGGCTGCCACTTCAACAAATGGCACATCACCTGTCTGTGGAAATCGCTGGACTCGATTTCGATGGGTGTGACCAGCAAAATAACCAACGAGGGATGTGTGTCGCGCGAATACTGCGATAAGTTGCTCGGACTGATCAGGTTGAATGCCAAAATAATTCTCAGAGCGGGTTTTGTGCGCCGGATCCCAGATATGATGATGACCGAAGACCAGTACCGGTGTGGTTGCTGAGGCCGCGACACTTTCCAACCAGTCGAGATCTGCCGCATATACTGTCCCACCGGAAACACCTGGCTGGGAGGTATCGATCATTGCGAGTGTTACCCCGGGCAGATTAATCAGGACTTGTGAATGATTCACAAAATCGGCGCGATTGTATGCCTCGTGATTTCCGCGAATATGGAATAGTTTGTCCCCAAAGGCACCACCGTAGACCTCAAGGAAGCGTTGGTATTCCTCATCTGTGCCATTACTCGTCAGATCCCCTTTAACGAGTACGGCGTCTGGTGCACATGCTGACATCTGGGTAATCGCGGCAGCATTCATAAATTCCGGATAAGGGATTTCTCCTTCTGGAACGCTAAATACCGGCCCCATATCTGTACCCTCAATAAGACCGCAGACTGTCTCGCCAAAATGAACATCATTGACTGTAACAAAGCGACTCAGCTCACGACCTAGATCCGGTAAAGTCCTTAGATGGTGGCCATGAAGTTCATAGTCACTGTCTGGTTCAAGGTTATCAACGACGAGATGGTCATAACCCTCGTGAAATACCGCGTAATCCTGGCCGACGGTTGTTAGCAATCGATGATTAGTCATACCTGAAACCTCCGCAATTTATCCACTTCATTGAACAGATACTAGCTCGGATGGACAAGTTCCTCCTGTCGAATTAGCACCGCCGCTACTAGCAACACAACTAACAAGCCAATACAGATTTTCACCGCTGCATCATAGTTACCAAAGTAGTCTAACCCAAGACTAAATGCCGCTGGTCCCATGGCACTCGCAAAGACCGTAAATGAAGTATTCAGGCCGCTGATG
This sequence comes from uncultured Pseudomonadales bacterium, assembly GCA_965367925.1. GTDB lineage: Bacteria > Pseudomonadota > Gammaproteobacteria > Pseudomonadales > Azotimanducaceae > JAHRVQ01. The sequence goes on from CBDUKY010000002.1 coordinate 14,424, forward strand.
GCGCCAAGGTTTAGGGGTCCATAAAAACGAATATACGCCAGATTAGAGATAACGCCCCACAGACCGCCGCCGGAGCCAAAGCCTGCAGCAAGCAACCAAAAGCCCCACTCCTGTTCTAGATTCAGCAAGCCATAAGCGCCGATTAGAAAACCAATCAACATCACAACAAGAAACGGCTTTAGCTTTTGTTTGTCCACCAGCCAACTTGCAAACAGATTAGTTGCCGTTGAGAAAACCGCAGAAGGAAAAAAGTAAGCAAATGCCTCATCTTTACTTCTACCGGCTTCAGAAAAAATTGATACAACATGGAAGGTTAAGGCGGTACCAAACATCGCGTGCATACCAAGGCTGGCACTGTAAATCCAAAACACAGGATCTACCCTCGCTTCTTCGATGGTTTTGCTTTCCACCTCTACGGTTTCCACACCATCTTCTGCGGGCTCACCACCATCTGCCAACAATCCAACCGAGGCGGGATTATCACGAATGAAGATCAATGCAAGCACAGCAAAACCAATTACGATGGCAGCCATTGCCCAGAGTGCACCACGCCAACCAAAGCTTACGATCATCCAGGCAATCACCAGAGGCGCCAGAGAAAAACCAAAAGAGGTAAAAATACCTCGCACACCAGTTACAAGTCCTCTGCGCTTTACAAACCAGAGCAGCAATACATTACGAGAACAGCTAGTCAGTACTCCCTGGCCAAAGAATCGAACCCCGAAGTAACCAAGTAGGATTAAGACGAATGCACCACCTCCTACAAAATTACTGATTTGATCGGCAATACTGATATAAACCACCATGATGCCAAGGGCAAAGCTTGCCCCGGCTATCATAATTCGCCCACCATACTGGTCATACCAGCGCCCGGCCCGGGTCAAGAAGAAGGCTGAACCGACAGTGCCACAAAGATAAGCCAGAGAGAGCTCTGTACGGGTAAGGTCGAGCACCTCGAGCAGCGGGTCGGTAAAAACCGCCATGCCCATGGTTTGCCCTGGAATACTGAATAAGAAACCAAGGGTGCTGAAGACCCAGACCACCCATCCATAAAAGAACGGTAGCCGTTTAGGATTAAATGGCCAATCGGCAGGTAGTTTTAACATGAAAAACGTCGACTAAATTTTGAGGTTACCGAATAACAGGTCAGGCGGAGGTAGCGTACTTCTCCTCTAGTGCATCAGCGATGCCAGACCGGTTTGTGTCCCGCAGACGTTGCAAGTAGGTTTTTAGTTGACCGCGAACATGATACGGCCCACCTTCTGCAACAACATTTACAAGCGGATCTCGTCCGCGTGCGGCGTCGAGCATCATATCAGCATGCCAGTTGTTGAGGATAGCCAATCCTCGCTCTCGCACGGGCTCATTCACCTGTGCGATATTGTTAGTTTCATGAGGGTCCTTTTCAAGATCAAACAACATCACATCATCATAGAGGTGAAAACCATCATGCAGCGTTTGAATCAATAAATAATCTTCAAAGCGCACACCCCGCTGGCATGTCCAGGCACCCTGAGAAACAACTAGATGATCACGGCCCTGATCCTCACCAGCTTTCAGTCCCGCCGCAAAGCTCTGGCCATCCCAACTTGTTGGTACCTTTTGTTCCAGCAGTTCAAGGATGGTTGCAGAAACATCAATTTGATAATGAAAACCAGCATTCATTGAATTTGCGCTAGTGATCCCAGGCCAACGGAGAATCATAGGAATATGGGTGGTCAATTGATCAGCTGTTTGATGATCTCCATAGACATTAAGCTCGCCCAGGGTTTCGCCATGATCTGAGGAGAGCATAATCACTGTCTCTTCATCAATGTTGAGCCCGGCTAATAGATTCATCAAGCGGCCAACATAGTCATCTGATACAAGCACCCCTGTGTCATAGCCATCGAACATTTGTCTCACTGCTGCCATATCAGGAATCTGCTGCGGTTGCCTTGGGAACTGCTTTAGCAATGCTGGTTTTGGTGCAAATCCATTGCATTCCTGGGCACTGTGAGGGCCACACTGTTGCCAGTGTGCAGCACGAATATCCTCCGTTAACCAGCCAGGGATAGGCTCATCTTTAAAGGGTTCGCCATAGCTGGGGGCAGCCCGGTAAGGTGTATGCGGGTCCCACATATGCACATGTAGAAACCAGTCATCCTGCTTACCATTGCGATTTAGCCAGTCAGCGGCAATGCCATACACCTCATCAGCTGTCTCAAGCCCATACTTGCCAACGTTATAGGTTTCATCGAAACCCGCATGCCAGTGAAAGGCTGAGTGTCTATGGGCAAAGGAGCTAATGGTCGCGGTCTTTAGCCCTGCTCGCTTTAAACGAGAGGGAAAGCTATCGATTTGCAATTTGCTCCAGAATTCTCGATCTGGTCCACCAATCACTGGATCAGCGTCGGTACCACCATGATTCACCACCCCATTATGAATGCCAAATCTACCGGTCAATAACGCAGACCGGCTTGGTAAACAGGGGGTATCGGAGGCATGGACATTGTCAAACCGCATGCCACTTGCAGCCAGGGCATCAATATTGGGTGATGTGTTGCGGTGATAGCCGTAGCAACCTAGATGATCTGCCCGGAGCGTATCAATATCGATGTAGATAATGCGCATGGATTCTCTCAAAGGATGATTCTTAAGCCGAGCATGCACGAACCTCTCGGGTTTTTGCAAAATGTTCTTGATTTAGTCGCTCGAGGTCAGAATAATGCGCGCCTTCCCCAAACGACCCGCAGGCTATACTTTTATATGCGAATCGAAGCAATTCCACCGGGCAATGATGCCCCAAATGACGTAAATGTAATTATCGAAGTTCCCGTTGGCGGTGAACCCATCAAATATGAGATGGACAAGGAATCTGGCGCGCTGTTTGTCGACCGATACCTTTACACCTCCATGCGATACCCAGGTAACTACGGTTTTGTACCCAACACCCTGTCCGATGATGGTGATCCCGTTGACGTGATTGTCGCCAGTACACGCGCGATTACGCCAGCAGCCGTGATCAATTGTCGACCAATCGGTGTACTTAAGATGTCTGATGAAGCTGGTGGCGATGAAAAAATTGTTGCTGTACCAACGACTAAACTAACCAGACGTTACGAAAACATCCAAAATCATACTGACCTGCCGGAAATTACCCTGCATCAGATTGAGCACTTCTTCCAGCACTATAAAGATCTGGAAACTGAAAAGTGGGTAAAGGTTGATGGCTGGGGCGATGCAGTCGAAGCAAAACGACTCATCCAGCAAGCTATTGATCGGTTCCAGGCGGAGAAGTAGTCCCCGCATCTCTCCAACTTCCACCCTCAGCTAAAATTAATTTGCTGATGGTGGAAGTGTGGCGTATTTCAAACAAGGGCTGCACCTCTGGATCGTCAAGAAAGGCGCTCGCATGCGCCTTGCTGGGAAATTCCAGCATGACCAGGGTCTCTGGCTGCCAGTCGCCCTCGATCACCTCAGGCTTTACACCTTCCACCAGATACTTGCCGCGATGCTTTTCGATATAGCGTGGAATATCAGCGACATAGGTCATAAACGACCGCATATCAGTGATCGTAAAGTCCAAAATCAGGTAAGCAGTCGTCGGCAATTTATTTATCCTTGCCCTATCCTGCTCGTTGCATCACGAATCCCTCGTAACCTCTCTCTACAACCTCTTCACATTTTTCTGTATAGGCTGGCAATCCCGCGACATAGGGCATAAATACCCTTGGTTTACCTGGTACATTGGCACCGAGGTACCAGGAATTACAGCTTGGATACAGGGTCATTTCAGATACCTCATTGGTATGTTTGACCCAGGCATCTTCAGCGCTTAGCACCGGTTCGATGTAATTCATTTCATTCATGCGCATATGCAGTATGCAACGGGTAATCCAATTTACATGCTGTTCGATAGATACAATCATATTAGTTAACACGGAGGGGCTACCTGGGCCGGAAATGGTAAACAGGTTTGGGAAACCATAGGTCTGCAAGCCAAGATAAGTTCTTGGGCCAGCAGCCCATTTTTCTTTCAAAGGCATACCATCTCGCCCGGTAATATCAATTTTCAGTAGGCTACCTGTCATGGCATCAAAGCCTGTCGCGAAAACAATAATATCGAATTCGTATTCCTTGCCGTTGGTGACCAGACCTTTTTCTGTGAGTGTCTCAATGGGATGATCTTTGACGCTAACCAACTTAACGTTGTCGCGATTAAAAGTATCATAGTAGTTGGTATCGACACACAGTCGTTTACAGCCAATCACCTGCTCTGGGCAAAGTAATTCCGCTGTTTCCGGATCTTTAACGATGCGTCTAATGCGATCACGTACATAATCTGCAGCAATCTTATTGGCTTCCATATCCATACCAATATCACCAAAGGCACTCAGAAATTGAAAGCCACCAATATTCCATTTTTCGTCGAATCGACGCTTTCGTTCTTCAGGGTCTGCTTCAAGCACTGAATCGTCATATCGTGCCCAGCGACTACCAAAGCCTGCTGGCATCTCGTTGTTTTTTGCCCGGAAATTTTTGTAATCAGACTTAATTTGTTTCACAAACTGGTCTGATAGCGGACCATTCTGAGCAGGTACCGAGAAGTTAGCGGTACGCTGGAATACAGTGACATGGTCCGCTTGTTCCGCAATCACAGGGATAGATTGAATAGCCGATGAGCCAGTGCCAACAACAGCAACCCGCTTACCCGTAAAGTCCACACCTTCATGGGGCCATAGGCCAGTGTGATACCAGTCACCAGCAAAATCATCGAGACCTTTAAAGTCCGGTAAGTTGGTTGAAGACAGGCAGCCAGTTGCCATCACGACCCAGGTTGCTGTCAGGCAATCGCCTTTATCCGTTGTAACCTGCCAGCTACTGCTTGATTCATCATAAGTCGCCGAGGTCACTCTGGTTTCAAATTGAATATTCTCGCGTAGATTAAAACGATCGGCCACATGGTTCGCATAGCGAAGGATTTCTGGCTGGGCAGCATAGCGTTCTGTCCATTCCCATTCTTGCTGTAACTCATCATCAAATTGATAAGAGTACTCCATACTTTCTATATCACAGCGTGCGCCAGGATAGCGATTCCAATACCAGGTACCACCAACCCCGTCCGCAGCCTCAAGGACCTGTACTTGCAAGCCCTCACTACGAAGTCGATGCAGCATAGCCATGCCCGCGAAGCCTGCACCAACGATCACAACATCATGAACTAGACTTTTTTCTGACATATCCATATCACTTGATTACCACATTTTATGTGGGGGGGATTAAAGCAAAATTCCCTTGAATCTTCATCTTGTATGCAGCCGACTTATTGCCTTTGCATGCACTGCTATGGTGCTGACTTTTTAGCCTCGCCAGTTTAGGTTAAGCTCAAGTGCCTGTTTTCTGGCACCGACCGGTTCCTATGCTTGATAGACTATTTCAAAAAGGCTTTTTCTTAAGCAGCAAGGACTGGCAAACCCTCAGGCTGCTAGTGCCATTTTTCTCTGAATATCGATATCGAATTCTTGCTGCCCTCGGCATTCTGGTAGCGGTTACCGGCGGCACCCTGGTTCTGCCTTTTCTGTTGAAACATATTGTTGATGGACTCGGCAACGAGGATGCACAGCTAGTCGCCCTGCCCCTGGCACTGGTCGCGGCCTATGTCTTTATTCGCTTTGCCAGTGTGGCATTGCGCGAACTGACACTTGCCGTTTATGGCACTGTGACTGTCCGGGCCATGCGCCGGGTATCACTTAAGGTACTTAGCCACCTCCATCACCTGGACCTTGATTATCATCTGTCACGTAAAACGGGTGGCATATCCAGGGACATGGACCGGGGCGTTAGTGCTATTGCGGCACTACTCAGGATTCTTACCTTCCAGATATTAAACATGTTTCTTGGGGTCGGCGGCGTGGCGATTGTTTTAGTTACCGTCTATCACTGGTCTTACGCAAGCATTGTGCTGGTCGCTGTGATTTTTTATTCCTACTACACGGTCAAGGTAACTGAATGGCGCACACCCTTTATTCGCGAATCGAACGATGCAAATTCAAGCGCCAATACCCGCGCCGTCGATAGCTTAATCAACTATGAGACGGTGAAGTATTTTGGCAACGAGAAAATCGAAGCCGAGCGTTATGATCAGGATCTCGCGGTCTGGGAAGAAGCCAGGCGACGAAATCGATATTCTCTTGCTGGCCTAAACGCTGGCCAATCCTTTTTTGTCCACGCTGGCATGTTTGGCATGATGCTTCTTGCTGCATGGCAGGTAGTTCAAGGGGAATTGACAGTTGGCGACCTGGTGGCAATAAACGCATTTGCGGTACAGGTCTTTATGCCCCTCAATCAACTAGGTGGCATCTACAGAGAACTAAAGCGCTGCTTCACTGATGTTGAAAACATGTTCGATATTTTAAATACCCAATCGAAGATTATCGACAAGCCAAATGCTGTCGTGATCGACAAGCCGCAAGGCAGTATCTGCTTTGAACAGGTTTCCTTCGGCTATGACGACAAACGAGAGATATTGCACAATATCAGCCTCGACATTGCACCGGGGCAAAAGGTCGCACTGGTCGGTCCAAGCGGCGCGGGCAAATCAACAATCGCCAGGCTTCTATTTCGTTTCTATGACACAACGGCGGGCTGCATTCGTATTGATGGGCAAAATATTAAGAATATCCAACTTCACAGCTTAAGGCAGGCATTTGGTTTTGTGCCACAAGATGCAACCCTGTTTAACGCGTCTTTGTTCGACAACATACAGTACGGCAATATTGAAGCGACTACTGAAGAAGTACTCGCAGCAGCATCACTTGCCAATCTTGATGAACTTATCGAGCGGTTGCCGGACAAGCTTGAAACTCTGGTCGGTGAGCGGGGCTTAAAACTCTCTGGTGGCGAAAAGCAACGGGTGGCTATTGCAAGAGCGATACTCAAGCGCCCAACTTTTCTAGTATTTGATGAGGCAACGTCGTCGCTGGATTCCGTTTCTGAAAGCAATATCATGCAAGCCATCGACAATGTATCGAGGGGCCATACGACGATTATTATTGCTCATCGTCTATCAACGATTGCCAACGCCGATAAGATTTACGTTTTTGATAATGGGCATCTTGTAGAATCTGGAGACCACCGACAACTACTCGCTGAAAATGGATTGTATAAGGAACTCTGGCAGACCCAGCAAGAAGAACATTTACCTGTTACCACGCAGATACCTGTTGAGGTAACGGCAACGCCGAATAGCTAACAAACCTTTAGAAGGAATTTTCCATGGCGAAAAATCTACTCTTTATTACCGCAGATCAATGGCGCGGTGAATGTCTTTCCAGCCTTGGCCATCGCGTTCAAACACCAAACCTTGATGCGCTAGCAAAAGAAGGTGTGCTTTTTACCAGGCACTATGCCAATGCTGTCCCTTGCGCCCCTTCCAGAGCAAGCATTCACACCGGCATGTATCTTCAGAATCATCGTGCTGGTACTAACGGCACGCCCCTGGATGCCCGGCATACTAACTGGGCACTAGAGTCGCGGAAAGCAGGATATGACCCGGTGCTATTCGGCTATACAGACACAGCTAACGACCCACGCTTTTTTGATCCAGATGATGAGATCTTAAAATCCTATGAGGGACCTTTGCCTGGTATCAATCCTGTCGTCATGATGGGAACATTCCCCGACGCCTGGGCTGACTGGCTAAAGGAGAAAGGTTATGAAATCCCAGAGCCAAACTGGCGTCTTTATACTGGTAAGCAGGGCACAGAATATGAAGCAGGTGGCGAGGTTGCTGCTGCGCTTGATATTCCAAAAGAACACCACGACACCTGGTTCATGGTGGATCAGGTAACGAACTATCTCGATAAACATTCTGATGGGTTCTGTGTCCATCTGTCGCTACTTCGACCACATCCACCCTGGGTTGCACCAGCACCCTATAACGCCATGTATCCACCAGAAACCCTCATGGATTATGTCCGTGCCAGCTCACCAGAGTTAGAAGCTAATCAACATCCATGGCTTAACGAAGAATTGAAGAAGAAGCACTCTGCCGCGCCCCTGGATCAGAAAAAGCTCGCGCGAATGAAAGCGTCCTACTTCGGTTTGATGTCAGAGGTTGATGCTAACCTTGGACGCCTCTTTGATTACCTGAAAGCACAAGACCTCTGGGACAACACCCTCATCATATTTACGTCCGACCATGGTGAGCAGATTGGTGATCACCATCTTATTGGCAAGATGGGTTACTTCGACCAGTCCTATCACATTCCACTAATCATTCGTAATCCTGATTCAGCAGCTAATGAACACCGCGGCAAGCGATGTAATCAATTTACCGAGAACATTGACCTGATGCCTACCCTGTTAGACTGGATTGGCGTCGACATCCCTGTCCAGTGTGATGGCAAATCCCTCGTCAGTATGACGACTCGTGGAGAACTGCCACAAAACTGGCGCACGGAAGCTCACTGGGAATATGACTTTAGAAGCGTGACCAATGGCGAATCCCTGGAAGAAAACCTGGGGTTAACCCAACACCAGTGCACCTTGAATGTGATCCGTGGTGATGCCTATAAGTATGTGCATTTCACCAACCTGCCAGCGCTATTTTTTGATCTAAACAAGGACCCTGGGGAACTGGTCAACCAGGCTAACAATCCTGATTATATGCATCTGGTATTGGAATATAGCCAGAAGATGCTTTCCTGGCGAATGAATCATGATGAGCAGACATTAACCCATCTGGCACTCACTGAGGACGGCGTCGTCGCGAGGCCGGCAGCACGCTATTAGCGACACTAGCTAAAGATATGTTGTTCGACCCATTCAACAGTGCGATGGTTAAAGTTTTCAGGGGCTTCATACTGTAACCAGTGGCCAACGCCAGGGACCACCTCGAACGCGGCATCAGGGCGCACCTCTTTTAGCCGCGTTTCACGAGCATCAAGGTTTGGTACAGCAACGGCATCCTGTTCTCCATATCGAACTAACAGTGGTACACTGGTGCCCCTCAGGGCATCCAGAACATACTCGCCATTGCTATATTTAGGACTCCTAAACCGCGATCGCTTTGTGTTGATATCTTGCAGGTGTACCGCAAGGGGGTCGATCTTACTCCGATCATAGATCATCAACCGCGCCAGGTTTTCACTATTAGCTGCATGCATCTCAGCCGCGGACATCGTTGATGAACGTGGAATAAGGGGTTTCATCGAAAGTGGCCTCGGCATCCTTCCCATGGATGCTGGCCCAATCAACTGTAGTGACTTTACCTTCTCACCTTCTAGCGCCGTGATTTTGCTCGCCACCACTGAACCCCAGGAAAAACCAACGAGATGAAAGCGTCTAGGCCCAAGAATACGCACTAGCCCCTCATTGACGACGCGCGCAACCTGATCCGGGTCAGGGTCCTGTCCCGCATCACTTGCATCGCCAAGCCCAGGTAAATCGGGCACTACCAATTCATAGTAGCGGGATAATAGCGGGATATTTTTGATCCAGTGGGTCCAAGAGCCAGAACCGCCATGGAGCAAGACAATGATCTCACCACCCAGTTGATCTGGCATCTGACTAGTATCAGGGTGCCAGACCCTAAATGGCATACTACCCTCACCACAAGGGGCTAGTAAGCATTGAGCAGCAGCGGAAAGATCGTCAACCTGCTGCTGTAGGGCCATGGTCTCAGTCATTTTTGAATGCTTTTGATCATCGTAAACGCAATTATCACTGATCTACAATTTGCCTGCACCTGATTGTTAGAGGTGGTTCAACGGCACTAACTTTAGTATCGTTCTCCACATGAATTCGATATCAAATATGGCCAGCCTTCGGGATAAACTCAGCGCCAGGTGGCAACAGCGCTCACCAAAAACCATTGGTAACCAATTCTCTGCGCCCTTGTTTGGTGGCGCTGGCGATTGGGATCTACCAGCTGACGTAAAACCAAAGCGAGATTTACTCTACCTGGCGGTCGGCATCCCAGATGCAGACAGTCTGCCAAAGCAACAACTGGAATCCGCTTCCCTCAAGGTCTTATCACAACCGGGAGATGTTGCATTAAGATATGGCTTTGGTCTTGGACCTGCCAATATCCGCTCGTGGCTTGCAAGACAGAGGACAGAAACAGAATCCACGCATCCAGGCTTTAACGACCTTACACCAATAGACGGTAACTGGTTTCAGATGACTAACGGTTCCTCTGGTGCTATTGATTTAATCGTCCGTTCACTTATTGACCCCGGTGACGTGATCATTGCTGAGAACCCAACCTATATGGGCACCCTGCATAATTTTCGCGGTGTCGGTGCTGAAGTTCAATTTGTTCCCATGGATAAACAAGGTCTGCGAACCGATGCCCTGTCGAACCTACTCGAAGAACAAAAACGTGCAGGTAAGCGGGTAAAACTCATTTACACCATCTCTGCATTTCACAATCCAACGGGTTGGACCT
>CBDUKY010000003.1:0-23991 GCA_965367925.1 uncultured Pseudomonadales bacterium
CTGATTAAAACCACATACCAACCCAGAGTGCTAGGCTTTGGGTTGGCCATTGCAATCACCTTGAGCCAGCTTATAGGCAAGGGCGATCCCTTCTTTTCCAGTCAATTTCTTATCCTGCTTGGCGCTCTACTGTTGATCTATCCGCATATTGTTTATTGGCTCTGTGGCGAATTTTTTAACTCAGCAGATGGTGCCAGGTACGCCATGTTGATTGATGGTGTAGTTGTTGGATTGCTGATTGTCTTAAATCAATTCTATCTGTTTGCTGTTGTCACCTTTGTATCGCTGTTAGTGATGAGCACAAGTGTGATTGCGAGACCGACAATGCTAGCGCTAAATCTGTTGTTATTGGCCACAATTACCACGGTTGGTGTACTTTTTGATGTACCTGCCAGGGCAGGCCCTGCTTTTGTGACAGATATAATTTGCGCCAGTGCGGTGCTTATCTATCACGGATACGTGGCTTATCTTTGTTTTGGTGTAACGAGGCAGCTTGGTCTAGCGAGACAATCAATCAAGGCTGATCAACGTGAGTTGGAAGGTGTCGCACACAATTTGCGGCGTTATATCAGTCCGCAACTTTATGCTTCCATTAGTAATCGTTCTTTAAATCAAAAAACAAGTCGTAAGCGGCTAACAGTATTCTTCTCGGACATTGAGGGATTTACTCAATTAATGGATACCCTGGAAGAAGAGATGATCACCCAGATGCTCAATGAGTATCTAAATAGTATGGCTGAGATAGCGATCAAGCATGGTGGCACCATTGATAAGTTTATGGGTGATGGCATCATGATTTTCTTTGGAGATCCAGAAACGAAAGGCGGTCGGCAGGATGCACTGGCCTGCTGTCGTATGGCATTGGAAATGCGTTACCGGCTGCGAAGTTTGCGGAAGTCCTGGCGTGACGGGGGTATCACAACGCCCCTGCACATTCGTATTGGTATTCATACTGGCTATTGTGCAGTTGGCAACTTCGGCTCCGAAAACCGTATGGACTATACGGCGGTTGGTGGGACTGTGAATATTGCCAGCCGTCTGGAGGGCAAGGCAACGCGGGACGGCATACTTATTTCAAGTGCGACCTATCAGTTTGTAGCGGAAAAAATCCATTGTGAAGAAGGGCGAGCATTGAGTTTGAAAGGTATCCGCCAGCCTGTTGAAACCTATATTGTGCTGGGAGAGAAGCATAACTCAGATATTGCCGATGTAGACGAGACGATTCGTGGTCTTAGGGTGATTTTAAAGGCAGATGAGCTTGATGTTGCTGCGGCCAGAGAGCTATTGCAAGAGTCTTTGGATCGGGTCAAACGCGTCGAACAGCAGCGAAATTCTGCCCGTGGGGTCGTGAGATTGCTTCGTTAATCGCAAAATCCTGGCGCTGGTTGATGTATAATCTGCGCTGATTTTTAACCTTGCCCCTGCACCCATATCTGGCGAAGACGATGACTGACGAACTACATAACTCTACCTTTTTAAAAGCTTGTCGTGGCGAGGCAACTGAATACACACCAATCTGGCTTAATCGTCAGGCTGGTCGTTATATGCCTGAATACCATCAGGTAAAAGGTAAGACCCCAAGTCTCGACTTTTTTAAGACCCCGGAACTGGCTGCCAGAGCAACCTGTGATGCACAACGTATTCTAGGGGTAGATGCGGCCATCATGTTTGCGGATTTACTGCCTATTTTAGAGCCCATGGGGCTAGATCTGGATTATATTCCCGGGGTTGGGCCGAATATCAGTAATCCTATTAGAACCAATAAGGATATTGATGCGATCAAACTATTACCCTCCAGTGAATCCATGCCCTACATTGAAAAGGTCATTCAGCTGATTCGCCAGGAACTGCCTTCGAATATCCCGCTTATCGGCTTTGGCGGCGCACCCTTCACCCTGGCGTCCTATGCCATTGAAGGAAAGGGGTCCCGAAATTATGTGTTCGTTAAACAAATGATGTATGGCGATCCAGGTGCATGGCATAGCCTCATGGAGAAGATTACAACGGCTGTGATTGACTATATGAACTACCAGATTGAATCAGGTGTCCAGGCAGTTCAGTTGTTTGATAGCTGGGTTGGCTGCTTGTCGCCCATCGACTACAAGCAATATGTCCTGCCGCATTCGAAGCGACTCATGGATGCCATCTCTGGCAAGGTACCTGTCATTCACTTTGGTACCGGCAATCCTGCGTTGAGTGAATTGATGGCTGAGGCTGGTGGTGATGTAATTGCGCTTGATTGGCGTACACCACTGATACCGACCTGGGATGCGATGGGCGTTGCGTCAGTGCAGGGAAATCTTGACCCGATTGTTCTGTGTTCAACCCCTGAAGCAGTACGTCAAAAAGCAAAAGAGTTGCTCGATGAGGTAGATGGTCGGCCAGGTCATATATTTAATCTTGGCCATGGCATCATTCCTGAAACCCCGGTTGAAAATGTCAAAGCGCTTGTTGATTTTGTCCACGAGTACACGGCGCGCAATTAAGCGGTAACTAGCGGCGCTTTTACTCTTAGATTGAATCGGTTTATTCTGCAGGGGAACACTTGCCCGGGGCAGCAGGATGAACCAGGAACCTTATATTCTCATTACCGCAGATACCCACGCCGGGGGTAGCCATGCCCAGTACCGAGACTACCTGGAGCCGAAATACCGGGAGCAATTTGATGCCTGGCGAGGCGGTTATAAAAATCCATCCCAACAACACTACGCGAAAAAGAAGATGCGTAACTGGGATTTGGAAATCCGAACCGAGGATCAAAATAGTCAGGGTGTCGTAGGCGAGGTTGTATTCCCGAATACTGTTCCACCCTTCTTTAAGAAAAGCATTGTTACAGCACAACCACCTAAACCCGAAGAGTACGAGTTAGCACTAGCTGGTATACGTGCGCACAATCGGTGGCTAAAAGACTTTTGCGCAGAAGATCCTGATCGACGTGCAGGAATTGGTTTAATTTTGCCTAACGATTTGGATGAGGCGGTAAAGGACATTGAATTCATTGCTGAAGCAGGCCTGCGAGGTGGTGTTTTATTGCCGCTTATTCCGCCGGACTGCACCTGGCTTACGCCATTGTACGACCCGGCCTGGGACAAGGTTTATGCAGCCATTGAAGCTAATGATCTGGTCATGAATCAGCATAGTGGGCAGGGTTCACCCGACTATGGCACCGGCATGGTTGCCGAGGCGCTGTGGATATCGGAGGTCACCTTCTACTGCCAGACAGGCTACCGTCACCTGATTATGAGTGGTGTCTTTGAACGTTTTCCTAAATTGAAATACATACTGACGGAAAGCGGCTGTGCCTGGGCGCCAGCCATGCTGGCCCAGCTTGATCGGATTCACAAAGGGATTCAGGCCGGCGCTATTGGTGAATTAAGCTATGAAGGAATGGAATGGGTGCTAAAGGAGCCGCCTGGTTTTTATGCGAAACGCAATTGCTGGTACGGTGCGAGCTTTCCCAGCATGGCAGACCTTGCGGGCATAGAGGAAATTGGTGTCGAAAAAGTCCTATGGGGCAATGACTATCCTCACTATGAAGGTACTTTTCCCTACAATCTCGAGTCCTTACGACTAACCTTTGGTGATATACCAGAACAGATCAGACGGCAGGTCTTTGGTCTAAATGCAGCGGATTTGTACAAGTTTGATCTAGAGAAATTAAGGCCACTTGCGGCGCAGTATGGACCAACACCTGAACAGGTAAACAAACCCCTCTTAAAAGAAGAAATACCCAGAGATTCGAGTTGTTACCTGTTCCAAAACGCCCTTTACGGTTCATAGCCAGGAGCTGATGGATGTCGACAAGTCGCTTCAAGCCTCAATCTGCTGGTGTTCAGAAAGACATCGGCATTGTAGATACCATGATCGGTTTCCCTGCTGAAGACTTTGCCATGTATGACTTTATCCGGGCCCAGCTAAAAGATGGCTCAACAGAATTCGACTTTCCCGTTGAATACATGTTCAAACAGGTGCCGAAAGCACTCTATGGCAGCACTGAAGATCCCATCAAATTAACCCTCAATGAAATGGATAAATACGGTATCGAAATAGGTTTGATCGGTGTCGGTGGTGAGGTCAGCAGAAAAGCATTAGCCGAACACCCTGATCGGTTCGTTGGTCAAGGTAGTGTTGACCCTAACAAGGGCATGGAGGGGATTCGAGATATGGTACGCCAGTACGAGGAATTTGGTGTCCGCTCGTTCGGCGCTTTTAATGCCGGCTACAATCCTCAGGTTGGTATCAATGACGCCAAAATGTATCCAATCTATGCCAAGTGTGTTGAGTTAGATGTGCCGATATTTAGTTGTGCCGGAGTACCAGGACCCAGATTTCCCATGTGGCCGCAACATGTCGAGCTTATTGATCAGGTAATGTACGACTTCCCGGAGTTGGTATTTGTGACCCGGCATGGGTGCGAACCCTGGGAGGAGTTAGCAGTAAAATTGATGCTGAAGTGGCCGAATCTCTATTATTCAACCAGCGCCTTTGCACCCAGATTCTATCCAAAAGCGATTATCGACTATGCTAATACTCGTGGCGCAGATAAGATTATCTACGCTGGCTATTTCCCTATGGGGCTTTCTATTGAGCGGATTATGACGGACATGCAACAAGTACCGTTGAAGCCGGAAGTCTGGCAAAAATTTCTCCGTGATAATGCGAGAAAAGTGCTCAAACTTCCCGGCCAGATCAGTTAGCTACTTGAGCTGACTCACATCGCGAACTGCACCGCGATCGGCGCTAGTTGTTAACGCCGCATAAGCTTTAAGGGCTGCTGAAACCACTCGACTTCGTACTTCTGTTGGTTCCCAGGCACCTTCTGGGCGAGCTTCCATTGCGGCTCGCCGTGCTGCTAGCTCGGTATCTTCAATATTTAAATGTATGCGACGGTTTGGAATATCGATCAAAATCTCATCGCCTTCTTCTACCAGAGCTATATTTCCACCCTGTGCTGCTTCAGGAGATGCGTGGCCAATGGAAAGCCCAGATGTACCACCTGAAAATCTACCGTCTGTTAGTAGTGCGCATTCAGAACCCAGTCCTTTCGATTTCAAATAGCTCGTTGGGTAGAGCATCTCTTGCATGCCTGGACCACCTTTAGGCCCTTCATAGCGAATAACAACAACATCGCCAGGAACAATCTTGTCTGCAAGAATTGCTTCAACTGCTGAGTCCTGAGATTCGAACACTTTTGCAGGCCCTTTAAAGGTCCAGATCTTCTCGTCGACCCCTGCGGTTTTTACGATACAGCCATTTTCTGCGATATTGCCGTAAAGTACCGCGAGCCCACCGTCCTTGCTGTAGGCATGCTCAATATCACGGATGCAACCATCGGCTCTGTCGACATCAAGGGTGTCGTAGCGGGTTGCTTGACTAAACGCGGTTTGTGTTGGGATGCCTGCAGGACCTGCTCTGTAAAAAGTATGGATGGATTCATCTTTAGACGTCACGACATCCCATTTATCTAGTGCAGCATCAAGAGATGGGCTATGGACGCTGCTCACATTGGTGTTTAGAAGGTTGCCACGTCTAAGTTCACCGAGAATACCCATCATGCCACCAGCGCGATGAATGTCCTCCATGTGATAACGATCAATTGCTGGTGCAGCCTTACACAGGTTTGGCACCTTGCGAGACAAGCGATCAATATCATCCAGGGTAAAATCTAATTCAGCTTCTTGTGCGGCTGCCAGCAAATGTAAAATCGTATTGGTAGAGCCACCCATAGCAATATCCATCGACATTGCATTTTCGAAGGATTCAAAGTTGGCGATATTGCGAGGCAGTACAGAATCATCGTCCTGTTCATAGTAGCGGCGCGTAATCTCGACAATTTTCCTACCGGATTCGAGGAACAACTCTTCACGATCAGCATGGGTTGCCAGCAGTGAGCCATTGCCTGGGAGTGCTAGCCCGAGCACCTCTGTTAGGCAGTTCATCGAATTAGCGGTGAACATCCCCGAACATGATCCGCAGGTAGGGCAAGCTGAGCGTTCGTATTCTTCTACATCCTGATCGGACATCTGCTCATCCGCCGCAACGACAATGGCGTGAATCAAATTGGTATTATGATTGGCAAGTTTCGTTCTGCCTGCCTCCATTGGCCCACCTGAGACAAAAATAGTAGGGATATTAAGGCGTAGGGAGGCATTGAGCATACCGGGGGTAATTTTGTCGCAATTCGAAATACACACGAGTGCGTCAGCGCAATGTGCATTAACCATATATTCAATAGAGTCAGAAATAATATCCCGGGACGGCAGGCTATAAAGCATGCCGTCGTGACCCATAGCGATACCATCGTCCACAGCGATGGTATTGAATTCCTTGGCGACACCGCCAGCTTTCTCAATTTCACGGGCCACCAATTGACCTAGATTGTGTAGATGTACATGTCCAGGGACAAACTGGGTAAAAGAGTTGGCAATGGCAATGATGGGCTTATTGAAATCTTCGGTAGTCATCCCTGTCGCGCGCCAAAGTGCGCGAGCACCAGCCATATTGCGACCGTGAGTGGATGTCTTGGATCTATATCTTGGCATGAATTACTCCGGGTATTGCGTGCTGTGTAGCAGGGCTCATTTGAGCAGCTTTGAAAACAGCTTTGAGTTACGTTGGTAGTTATACAGAGATTGCTTTTCCGTCGGCAATTTATCGACTGAAATTTCAGCGAAACCTCGTTCAACAAACCAGTGGGCTGTATTGGTGGTCAGAACAAAAATTGATTCTAACCCTAATTGCTTTGCCTTTGCTTCGATGGCTTTTAGTAAGATTTCACCGCGCTTACCGTCACGGTATTCCGGGTGAGTTGCAAGACAGGCTAATTCACCCTGGTTTTCATATGGGTATAGGGCCGCGCAACTGACAATCGTGCCGTCCCGGTCGCTGACGATAAAATGTTGGTACTCGGCTTCGATCAATTCTCTAGATCGCTTTACCAGCACACCTTGCGCCTCGAGCGGACTAATCAGCTCGATAATCCCAGCTATGTCATCTGCAACAGCGGGCCGGGTAGTTTCATAGCTGGTCCTGACAATCTGAGTACCTTTGCCATCGCGGGTAAAAAGTTCCGCCAGCAGCGCACCGTCGTCTAGATAACTAATAAGGTGGCAACGGTTAACACCTTTCAAGCAAGCATTAGTCGCAACAGCAAGGCTGGAATAGGGTGATAGCCCTTCAGTCTGAATAGATGATACTTGTAGTTCGCTTATCAGCGCGCCCTTGTCGTCAAGGATTCCCGGTGCCGCATCAAACAAGACTAGCTTGTCGGCTTGTAGTGCCGAGGCAACTTCACCAGCGACTTCTGCTGAATTGATGTTGAATATTTCTCCCGTGGGGGAAAAACCAATGGGGGAGACAAGCACGATTGCACCGCAGTCTAACTGTTTTCTAATGGCGCTGGTGTTAACTTTTCTGACGTTACCGGTATGGTGAAAATCCTGACCATCAATAATGCCAATTGGTTTGGCCTTAATATTGTTTCCAGAAACAACAGTGATTTCATTTTTATGCTGGGGCGCATTAACGACGCCTTTTGATAGCAATGCCTCGAGGTCCATGCGAGTTTTGCCGATGGCGAATTGTACCTGGGGCAAAATCTCAGGTGTGGTGACTCTCACATCATCGACGAAATCACTTGTTAGCCCCTGCTCGGCTAAAAGCTTTGATATCTGGGGTGCTGCGCCATGGACTAAAACCAGTCGAACGCCAAGAGAGTGCAGCAAGACGATATCCGCAACAATATTGGTGATGTTGTCATCAGCGATCGCTTCGCCGCTGACATAGATGACGAACGTCCGACCGCGGTGGGCGTTGATATAGGGTGAAGAATCCCTGAACCATTTCACGTGCTGGATGGTGTCATTCATGTCTACTGACAACAGTACTTATTAATAAGGGCGCGGATTATAGCAATAGTTGGCTCGATTTGGTCGAGGTCGAGAAATTCATTTGGTTGGTGTGCCTGATCAATCGAACCCGGCCCTAAAACAATGGTTTCAATCCCAAGCGCGCTCAGAAAAGGGGCCTCGGTCGCGAAGGCGACGGCATCACCGCTAAAACCAGAGGCTTCCTGGCAGGCCTGCAGCAGGTCCATATTCGGGTTCTCAAAGGCAGGAATAGCATTGTGTAAGGGTGCGAGCTTCATCTTGAGGCCCTGTTGCTCCAGATTTGGCGCCAGGCGCTGGGCAATCTCTTCGATAATGGCGTCCTGATTCATACCCGGCAATAGTCTAAGATCAAAGGCAATCTCGACGTGATCGCAAATGCGGTTTGGATTGTCGCCACCGTGTACGCAACCGAGATTCAGAGTGGGAAACGCCACCGCAAATTTGGTATCGCGATATTTTGTTGCCAGCTCAGCCTTGAAATCACAGAGTTCATTAATCACGAAGCCCGTTGCATCAAGGGCATTATTGCCAAGAGCGGGGTTGGAGGAATGCCCGGAGCTACCTTCTATTCGCAGGCCTAACATAGCGATGCTCTTGTGACGATTAATCGGGGTCAAGTTGGTTGGTTCACCAATGATTGCGTATTTTGGGTGAGATAGAATCTCAGCATTTAGCTGTCTTGCGCCGCTCATACAGGATTCTTCATCGGCGGTACCGAGGATGACCAGTGGTCTCTTCAGGTCAGCGGCACGGAATGATGATGCGGCAGAAATGCAGAGTGCAAAAAAGCTCTTCATATCGCATACACCAAGACCATACCAACGATTGTCCTGTTCGGTTAGTTGAAATGGATTTGACTGCCAGAGACTTTCATCAAATGGCACCGTGTCGGTATGTCCAGAAAGCACCAGACCATCTCGACCGCGACCCAGGGTCGCGACGATATTCGACTTGCCTGTTTTGCCGGCAATGGGATAAATGTCGATGTTAAATCCCAGGGGCTCTAGCCAGTTTGCCAACTGATCAACCATGGCCTGGTTCGACTGATCGAACTGGGGCAAGGTGCTGCTAACAGAGGGTGTGGCAATAATCTTTGAGACCATCTCAATTAGAGGGAGTGAGGCTGTCATAGCGCGATATACCAGGGAGTTTAGGGTCAGTGTAGCAAGATGAATGCTAAAAAGCGTTTCCCAGATAATGGCTAAAAAGGTGTAAGCTAGGCGCAGTAACGATAAAAAGGCTGCGTGCAGTGAGCGTACAAGAGTCCAGTCCAAAGAAGCCGGACATTACCCTGAATTTTCGATCCTTGATTGATGATCTGGTCTCTGATGGGCGTCTATCAGAGAAAGATGCTGAACAGCTCAGTTTGAAGACCAGAAAAAAGGAACAGATAGCCTGGCATCCCCTTGAGTTGATTGCCGAGGAAGAATACGTCGATCAGAAGAATCTTGACCAGAAACTTGATCTAGAAGTGCTTACCAGATGGCTTTGCACCAGGGCAAAGCAGCCTTATAAACGTATCGACCCGCTGAAAATTGACTCACAAGTAATCACCAAGGTGATGTCCTACGAATTTGCCAAACGCCATCAACTACTTGCCCTTGAGGTTCGAGATGACGAGGTTGTGATTGCCAGTCCAGAGCCATTTGTGTCTGGATGGGAACCTACCATCCAGCAAATGCAGCCAGGCAAGGTCATCACCCGGGTAATATCCAACCCGGCGGAAGTTCGACAGTATACGACTGAGTTCTACACCATGGCCCGGTCTGTGAGTCAGGCCAGTGCTCAGGGACTCAATACGAGTAGCTTGTCGAATCTTGAAGCCATGCTTGAACTTGGCCAATTGGATTCGATGGAGGCGAATGATGCTCATGTCGTCAATATTGTTGACTGGCTGCTGCAATATGCATTTACCCAGAGAGCGAGTGACATTCACCTTGAGCCCCGGCGTGAGAAGGGTCGGGTCAGATTTCGAATCGATGGTGTGTTACATCTGGTATATGAGTTACCTTCGCCTGTCATGACGGCAGTTACATCGCGATTGAAAACGCTTGGGAGGATGGACGTTGCAGAGAAACGTCGGCCGCAGGATGGACGTTTAAAGACCAAGACCCAGGACGCTCATGAAGTTGAACTTCGCTTATCTACATTACCCACAGCCTTTGGCGAGAAGATGGTAATGCGGATTTTTGATCCTGACATTCTATTAAAGTCTTTTGAAGAATTAGGTCTAGCCAATGAAGACTATGATCGCTGGGAAGGTATGGTTAAAAATCCTAACGGCATTGTACTGGTGACAGGACCAACAGGTTCCGGTAAGACAACCACGCTTTATTCAAGCTTGAAGCAACTGGCGACCCAGGAAGTTAATGTTTGTACCATCGAAGATCCAATTGAAATGGTCGAGGCAAGCTTTAACCAGATGCAGGTTCAATCCAATATTGATTTGAACTTTGCTGATGGCGTTCGCGCCTTGTTGCGTCAAGACCCTGACATCATCATGGTTGGTGAGATTCGTGATCTGGAAACTGCCGAAATGGCAATTCAAGCTGCCCTCACTGGTCACCTCGTCATCTCGACATTACACACGAACGATGCACCTTCAGCGATCACGCGATTGTTAGAACTTGGTGTTGCACCCTATTTGATTAAGGCAACAGTATTGGGGGTGATGGCACAGCGTCTCGTCCGAACCCTTTGTCCTGTCTGTAAAGCGATTGGTGAACAGGACCCAGATGGTTGGAAAACTCTAACGGCGCCCTGGAAAATGAATATGCCAAAGAATATGTATTATCCTGTTGGTTGTCTTGAATGCAGAGACACTGGATATCGTGGACGAGAAGGCATTTATGAGCTATTGCCGCTTACCGACAAGGTCAAACCATTTATCGATGAGACGACAGATATAGGTAAGCTCCGCATGAGTGCCATGAAAGAAGGTATGCGTACCTTGAGACTGAGCGGTGCATTGAAAGTCGCTAACGGCAAGACAACCGTGGCAGAAGTCTTGCGTGTTGCACCCTTCTCGGGCATGGAATAAGCCGATTTATTCAGGCTTTTTAACCGCCAATATTTAATCAGGGGCAGTTAATGGCCACTTTTTCTCCACAACCTTTAAGCTATATTTTGTGATGCTCGAAGCCGCTGAGGTACATTCCCGATATAACGATCTTGACCCTGACCTGCTACAAGCCATACAAAGGGTCGCGAGTCTAAGTGAGTTTTTTGCAGACTACCTGCAGCAAGATGAAGCCGCCGAGCTCACGTCTTCTGGCGACTTGCTTCGATCCTACGAAACACCTAAATCTGTACCTCTCATAGAGACTGGCACCGTAATCAGTGTTGAGGCATTTGATGCCAATTTACGATCTTTCCGAAATCGAGAGATGGCACGAATTATTTTTCGGGATCTAACACGGGCAGCAGATCTGGTTGAAACGACTCGTGACCTATCCCATCTTGCTGATACCTGCCTTGAAACTGCGCTTTCATTTCATCATGAAAGGGCAGCCAAAAAATTTGGCAATCCAATTGGTGTCGATCATAAACCGCAGCAGCTTTCTGTCCTTGCACTGGGAAAGCTCGGTGCAATGGAGCTCAATTTGTCATCTGATATTGATCTTGTGTTCTTTTACGAAACACCCGGTGAAACAGATGGGGACACCAGCATCACTAACACAGAATTTTTTGTTCGTGTCGCCAGACAGCTGATTAATTCGCTCGATAAGGTCACGGCAAATGGCTTTGTGTTTAGAGTTGATATGCGGTTGCGCCCCTATGGTGAAAGTGGTGCGCTGGTATTACCCCGGTCGGCGATGGAGAAGTATTTTCTGGAACAAGGTCGAGAGTGGGAGCGGTATGCATTTATCAAAGCGCGCCCTGCAGCAGGCGATATTGCCGCTGGTATCGATTTCCTTTCCTGGTTGAAGCCTTTTGTTTATCGCAAACATTTAGATTATGGGGCGATTGAGTCTTTGCGGGAAATGAAGCAGCTTATCAATAAGGAAGTTCAACGTCAGGAGCTAGAAGCTGACGTCAAACTTGGTGCTGGTGGTATAAGGGAAGTGGAATTCATTGTGCAAGCCCAGCAACTTATCTGGGGCGGCAATAAACCTGAGCTACAAAAGACTCGTCTGCTTGATGTGTTATCACTACTGGAAGCAGATAACTACCTACCAAAACTTGACACAGAGCAGTTACGCGCGGCCTATATCTTTCTGCGTAATAGTGAACACGCGATTCAAGCAGAAAAGGACAAACAGACCCAGCAATTGCCTGCTACCGAATTAGGTTTGATGCGACTGGCCAGTGCGATGGGATTCGAAAGTGTTGATGAGTATATGCGCGCACTCGATAAGCATAGAGCTAATGTTATTAGATGCTTTGCAGATCTTATGAACGCCAATCAAAGTGAGCAGGAAATTCTGGTTGAAGGAAAGTTATTCTGGGTGTCAATCTGGCGTGACCCTGATAACGCTGAATCCCAGGCGCTCCTGCAAACTAACGGTTTTGATGAGCCTGAACAGGCGGCGCGCTTGCTAAACATGATTCGAGACGATCTTGACGGCTTGCAAGAAATTGGTGTTGATCGCCTAAATCGTTTGATGCCAGCCTTGCTTGGGCTTGTAGGCAGAGAAGAATTTCCAACCCTTACGCTAGAGCGCCTTGTACCCGTTGTGCTTGCAATCGTTCGGCGTAGCACCTATCTGGCTTTCCTAAATGAAAATTTGGACGCCCTACAACGCTTGATTCGACTTTGTGCGATTAGCCCCTGGATTGCTAGCCAGATGGAAAAGCTACCAATTCTGCTTTATGAGCTAACAGACTTTGAAGTTGAACTTGGTATATCAAACAAGCAGGCCCTAAGCGACCAGCTTGACGCCCAATTGATCCGGGTTGATGCCGATGATCTTGAAGCGCAAATGGATGTGCTTCGAACCTTCAAGCATGCCTTTGTATTAAAGCTCGCCATGTTGGAGCTGTTAGATTTATTGCCAACCATGAGAGCATCTGATGGTTTAACTGAAGTTGCTGAAGTCGTGCTGAACAAGGCTGTCGATATTGCCAGTCGCTATCTGATCGAGCGGCATGGAGAACCCACAGACAAGCAAGGTACTCCGGAAGGGGTCAGGTTTGCTGTTATCGCTTATGGAAAACTAGGCGGTATTGAACTTGGGTATGGTTCAGATCTTGATGTGGTATTCCTTCATGATGGTGATAGTGCTGGTGAAACCAATGGTGAAAAACCAATCCATAACAATGTGTTTTATAGCCGGCTGGGACAACGAGTCGTTCATATTCTGACCAGCTTGACCCGCTTCGGCACCTTATATGAATTAGACCTTCGGCTCCGTCCTGATGGTAATAGTGGTCCCCTGGTGGTGAGCGTTAGTGCATTTAAAAAGTATCTACTTGAGGCTGCCTGGACCTGGGAACATCAGGCATTGGTCAGAGCACGGTTTGTAGCAGGTAGTGCGGTGTGTGAATCAAAGTTTCTTGAGATTCGTCGTGATGTATTGAGCATTGAGCGAGACCTCGATGATCTGACCCGGGATGTGAAGGAAATGCGACAGAAGATGCGTGTCCATCTCGATAAGGAAACCCTACCAGATGGTGCAGATGACGTATTGATGTCGGGTTTTGATCTAAAGCAGGGGGCCGGCGCCATCGTCGATATCGAGTTCCTTGTCCAGTATCTTGTGCTTGGTTATTCGGCAAAGTACCCTCGACTGACGGACTGGACGGACAAGGTGCGCCTGCTGGCAACCCTGGGGGAACTGGGTTTGCTGACGAAGGAAGAAGCAGCAATACTGCATAATGCCTATATCTCCTACCGGTCAGCAGTACATTTCACCTGGCTTGGGGGTGAAATGGGCTCATACGAAAAACTTCAACACTTCAGGGAATCCGTCGTCGCGATCTGGCACCGATACCTGGGGGAATAAACTCACCAGCGTTATAGCACTGGCAGCATGAAGCGAGCTGCATGAAGGTGTAGAATGCGCGCTTTGAAAGAGAACCGGAACAAATAGACATGGCGACGACGCTTGCAGATAGAGACGGAGTAATTTGGTTTGACGGGGAAATGGTGCCCTGGCGGGATGCCAAGGTGCATGTGTTAACGCACACCTTGCACTATGGCCTTGGTGTCTTCGAAGGAGTCAGAGCTTATGCAACGGAGCAGGGGCCTGTCATTTTTCGGATGCACGACCATACTGATCGACTGTTTCGGTCAGCACACATACTCAATTTCGATATCCCATTCAGTAAAGATGAGATCAATGCTGCCCAGATAGAAGTAGTAAAACAGAATAATTTGAAAGAAGCTTATCTGCGGCCCATGTGCTTCTACGGCTCAGAAGGTATGGGTTTGCGTGCGGAAGGGTTGAAGCCCCATTGCATTATTGCCGCCTGGGAGTGGCCTGCCTATATGACACCTGAAGCACGGGTAGAAGGCATCAAGGTACGTACCTCTTCCTACACCCGTCACCATGTAAATATCACCATGTGTAAAGCCAAGGCGAACGGCAACTACATCAATTCCATGCTCGCCTTGAGAGAAGCTCTGGATAGTGGCTGCGAAGAAGCATTGCTACTAGACAATGAGGGTTATGTTGCAGAAGGTAGTGGCGAGAATATCTTCCTTGTCCATAAGGGCAAGCTGGTTACGCCTGAGCTTACCTCCTGCCTCGAAGGGATTACTCGCGACACAATTTTCGCGTTTGCTGAGGAACTCAATATGCCAGTTCTTGAGCGACGTATTACCCGGGATGAGGTCTATGTCGCCGATGAGGCGTTTTTTACTGGTACAGCAGCGGAAGTGTTACCGATTCGGGAACTGGACGGTAGGGTAATTGGTTCAGGTAAGCGTGGCCCGGTAACAGAAAAATTGCAGGACATGTATTTTCAGCAGGTGCTAGCGAAACGCAGCGAACATCCGCAGTGGTCAACGCCAGTAAACTAGCGGGATTCTTTTATGCCAGAACGCATACTTGTCGTCGGTCCTTCCTGGGTTGGCGACATGGTCATGTCACAGGTGCTATATAAACTGTTACGGAAAAGAGACCCGGAAGCGGAGATCGACGTATTAGCACCGACGGCGGCATTGCCGCTTGTCTCCCGCATGGCAGAGGTTAACCGCGGGATAAAATTCCAACTTGCTCATGGTGAATTAGGGCTGGGAAAACGCTTTGCCTTTGGTGAGCGTTTAAAAGCTAATCACTATAGCCGGGCTATTGTGTTACCCAATTCACTCAAATCAGCATTGGTCCCATTTGCTGCTGATATTCCTATTCGTACAGGCTTTCGGGGTGAGTATCGGTATTATTTAGTTAACGATATGCGTCTGCTCAACAAGCGAACCTTGCCGCGTATGATTGATCGCTTTGCAGCCCTTGGTGTCAGAGAAGGGCAAAATATACCGGCCCTTGAAAATCCATCACTCAATATTGACCAGGCAAACCTCGAGTTATTGCGAAACAAGCTAGCTCTATCTGATCCGCGGCCTATCCTTGGTCTGTGTCCTGGTGCTGAGTTTGGGGATGCGAAAAAGTGGCCAGCTGCCCATTATGGACAACTGGCAGAGCGGGCAATTCAAGCCGGGATGCAAGTATGGATTTTTGGCGGCGGGAATGATCAACCCACCGCGGCGGAAATCTTATCAAGCCTCGATGCAAACACTCAGCCACATTGCGTTGATTTAACCGGTAAAACCAGTCTTCTGGATGCGGTTGATCTCATTAGCGCCTGTGATCAGGTCGTCAGCAATGACTCGGGGTTAATGCATATCGCCGCCGCAGTAGGCTGTCATACCACGGTGGTGTATGGGTCCACCTCTCCTGATTTTACTCCGCCACTGACGGAAAAATTATCTATCGAATCATTGTCCCTGGATTGTAGCCCCTGTTTTAAACGGACCTGCCCGCTTGGTCATAAAAATTGTCTGAATCAGTTAACAGCAGACAGAATCAAGTTAATGAATATCACGTCGTGAAAATTCTCATCGTAAAGATGTCATCCCTTGGTGATGTTATCCATACCTTGCCCGCCGTGACGGAGTTGATTTCGGCCTACCCTGATGCAGCAATTGACTGGGTCGTTGAAGAGGCATTTGAAGATATTCCCCGTCTCCACCCAGGGCTGCGAGAGGTTATTCCGGTCGCGATTCGGCGTTGGCGTAAGAACTGGTTTACACATATATCTGAAGTGTTGGCATTCAAGCGAAGGCTTCAACTTGAAAACTACGATGTGATTATCGATGCCCAGGGTTTACTCAAGAGTGCTTTAGTTGCCAGCCTTGCCAGAGGCAAGCGGTATGGTCTGGACCAGACATCAAGTCGAGAGCCGATTGCGAGCAGGTTTTATGATCACGGTATTGAGGTCGCGAGAGATCTGCATGCGGTACAACGAACTCGATTCCTGTTTGCGCAGGCGTTTCAATATCAGGTCGATGGGACGGCGAACTATGGTTTGCAGGTCGCCGAGCACACGCAAACGCGTCCTCCGCGGCTGATGTTTTTGCATGGTACGACCTGGGATTCCAAGCACTGGCCAGATGAATACTGGCTTGGGCTAGGGCAGCGTTGCGAGAAAGAAGGTTATCAAGTGGTTTTGCCCTATCTGACTGAACAGGAGCAGTCGAGGGCTGAATCTCTGGCGTCAACACTCAATAATGCGCTGCTCTTACCGCCAGGTTCACTTTCATCTATGGCCAGTGCTATGTCCCAGTGTGCCGGGGTTGTGAGTGTCGACAGTGGTCTCGGTCATCTTGCGACAGCACTTAATATACCGACTGTTGGGATCTTTGGTGCAACAGACCCGAGCAGAACCGGTTTCCTTGGTCCTGCACAATCCGTCCTAATTAGTGATGCGCCAGGCTGCATCCCTTGCATGAAGCGGACTTGCCAGTATAAGCCGGGCGAGCTTTGGAGTAACATTCATCCACCTTGCTACGAAAAGATAGACCCAGAAACTGTATGGCAGAAACTTCACTTAAGGCTCAACCCAATCCAGGGATGAAACTCGCTTTCTGTCTCTATAAATATTTCCCCTATGGTGGTCTACAGCGTGACTTTATGCGCATTGCGCTCGATTGCCAGCAACGAGGTCACGAGATTCGAGTCTATACCCTGGCCTGGTCAGGAGAAATTCCTGAAGGGTTTGACGTTGTTATCGTCCCTGTTACTGCCCTCACAAATCACACCAGGTATCGACTCTATACCGAGTGGGTTCAAGCCTCCCTCGCACAATCTCCCGTAGATTGTGTGGTTGGCATCAACAAAATGCCAGGGCTCGACGTCTACTATGCTGCCGATTCCTGCTATGAGGAAAAGGCCCAGTCCCAACGAGGTTGGTTATATCGCCAGTTACCACGCTATCGACACTTTGCTGAGTATGAGCGAGCGGTATTTGGTAATGACTCAAAAGTCGAAATCTTGATGATTTCAGAAACCCAGAAACCCTTTTTTAAGAAATATTACGACACGCCAGAGCATCGGATGCACTTTTTGCCACCGGGGATTTCAAAGGATCGTATTGCCCCGCCGAATGCCGAACTATTGCGTGCAAACAAGCGTCGTGAATTGAATATTGCTGACGATGAAAAACTGGTGCTAATGGTCGGGTCTGGTTTTATTAAGAAGGGGTTGAGTCGCGCCCTTCATGCTATTCGCTCATTACCTAAAGCACTGAGAAAAAAAACCTGGTTTTACATTATTGGCGAAGACAATGAGGGACCTTTTAGGCGACTCGCCTTGATGCTTGGTATAAGCGATCAGGTTGTGTTTATGGCAGGTCGTAGTGATGTGCCAGAGTTCATGCTTGCAGGAGATTTAATGTTACATCCTGCTTTTGATGAGAATGCAGGAATCGTTTTGTTAGAAGCTATTGTCGCTGGATTGCCGGTACTTGCAACTGATGTGTGTGGCTACGGGCATTATGTCGAAGAAGCCGGTGTTGGAGAACTTGTGCCTAGTCCCTTTCAACAACAAGATCTTAATAAACGTTTAGCGCGATTGCTTACAGTTGATCGTAGGCAAGAGTGGTGGCGAAAGGGCAAGCAGTTTGCGCAAACCGCTAACATTTATTCACTGCCGCAAGAGGCGGCCAGAATTGTTGAGGCGGTTGCAACCAACCTGCAGGGAGACACACACAACAAAGGTGTGTTGGCATTTTGTCTATTTAAATATTTCCCCTATGGCGGTCTGCAGCGAGACTTTATTCGAATCGCCGAGCGTTGCAGGGATCGAGGTTACCAGATTCGAGTCTACACGCTTTCCTGGCAAGGAGAGGTACCTGAAGGCATAGACGTGGTTATTGTGCCAGTCACAGCGATTACCAATCACAAGCGATATGAACGTTACTACCACTGGGTGCAGGATCATCTGAAGAAGTCTCCCGTCACAAGGGTAGTGGGTTTTAATAAAATGCCGGGTCTAGATATCTACTATGCTGCCGACTCTTGTTATGAGGACAAGGCACAGACCCAGAGAAGTCAGTTGTATCGGGCAATTCCTCGCTATAAGCACTTTTCTCAATTTGAACAAGCGGTGTTTGATGCAAACTCTGATACGAAAATCTTGATGATATCGGAAGTACAAAAGCCACTGTTCCAGAAGTACTATCAGACCCCTGTAGATCGCTTTTATGTTCTTCCTCCAGGTATCTCAAGGGACCGAATCGCACCAGAAAATAGCGAGCAGATCAGGGCTGACTTCCGGGCTGAATTTTCCATTGCAGAGGATGAAAATCTGCTCCTGATGGTAGGTTCAGGATTTATTACCAAGGGTCTGGATAGAATCCTACTAGGGCTAAGTAGCCTGCCGACCAGTATTCAACAAAAAACCCGTCTACTTGCTGTAGGGCAAGATTCTCCAAACGCCTTTTTACGCCTGGCGAAACGATTAGGTGTTTCAGAAAACGTCACGATTTTGTCAGGCCGCGATGATATCCCGCGTTTCTTATTGGGCGCTGATCTGCTTGTGCACCCGGCCTATGTAGAAAACACAGGGACAGTATTACTTGAGGCGATGGTCGCGGGGCTACCTGTATTGGCAACAGATGTTTGTGGATACGCGCACTATATTAAAGATGCCGACGCCGGCAAGCTTGTGAAGTCTCCCTACGAACAAGAGGAATTCGATCGCTTACTGCTGGAAATGCTAACCTCTGATCGTCGAGCGGAATGGCATGAGAACGGCATAAATTTTGGCAAATTTGCGGACATCTATAGTATGCCTGACCGGGCCGCTGACGAAATTGTGAGTGCCATTGGATAGTCAGGTGCGTTATCTAGCGACTGAACTAGCAGATGTTTTGGGTGAATCAACCCTGCTTGAAGACGTTGCCCGGATTAAAGGAGAGACCTTTCGGGAGGTGGCAGGTCGGCGTACCTTTCGTTTTGAAGTTAACGGTCATGGCTATTTTGCCAAACTTCATTTTGGTGTTGGCTGGCGAGAAATCTTCAAAAATCTGATTCAGCTTCGATTACCAGTACTTGGTGCAAAGAATGAATGGCTAGCAATCCATCGTCTTCAATCCCTTGATATCGGTACCTTGACACCTGTCGCTTACGCCAGTGAAGGCCGCAATCCCGCCAACATCCAATCTTGTATTGTTACCAGAGCACTAGACGATACCTTGAGTCTCGAAGAGGTAGTACTCGCCAATAAGCTAACGACGAAGTTACGTCGAAGGTTGGTAGGTAAGCTGGCGAAAATTGCCAGGGTCTTGCACGACAATGGTGTTAATCACAGAGATTTCTATATTTGCCATTTCTTGTTGCCTAAAGCATTGCTCGACAAAGATGAGGTGACTGAGATTCACCTTATAGATTTGCATCGTGCCCAGCTTCGTCGCGGTAGAGCGCCAGATCGCTGGCGGGAGAAGGATATCTCTGGATTGCTATTTTCGGCAGCAGATGCTGGTTTAACTAATCGCGATCTTTATCGCTTTATCCGCTACTACAGTGGTATGCCGGTCAAGGCATCACTAGAAAAGCAAAGACCCTTCTGGCGAAAAGTGATTCATCGTGCGGTGGATTTATATGAACGTGATCATGGAAAAGCGTCGCCTTTTTTGAATCAACTTGCCGGCTTTATGAATCGGCCCCACCAGACAACAGATCGGTTCAAAGAGACCCGGCAATGAGCTGGTACCTGGCGGAGGATGCTAGCGCCGATGAACAGCGGAACTTCGCTTCGCTGGCCAAAGCCTTGTCCCATCAGGGAGAAGCGATCAATGATTCCAAGGCGAACTACACCACAAGGGTCAAGGTTGGTGGTAAGCACTACTTTGTCAAACACTACCGGCGACCTGGAAAATATCTTCGCCGTTATCTGGGCCACTCGAGGCCGAATCGCGAGTGGTTGAATGCGCGCTGGTTTAAAAACCACGGTATTCCTTTCCCGCGACGGGTCTGCTTCGGTGAGGAAAATCGCCGCCAGTCGGCATATTCCGGGGTGATTGTGTTTGAGGAGATCCCGGATAGCATGGATCTTCGAAATATTTCCCGATATCGACCAGACCTGATGCAAGATCCTGATTGGCGACGGCGGGTGATGATCAATCTGGCTGATGTTGTTCGTCGTATGCACCAACAAGGCTTTATTCATAATGATCTCAACTGGCGCAACGTACTGGTACAGATAGGGGACTCCCAGAATGGCCCAGAGGCCAGTAAAATGGCGGTCTACTTGATTGATTCACCTGCTGGACGGCGGGTTTATCTGACGGGTAACAGGCGAGGTATAGTGAGAGATCTGGCCTTTTTAGATAAGATGGCAGGGTTGGTTTTGTCAAATACAGACCGATTGCGCTTCTTTATGTACTATCGAGGTGTTACGCGGTTGGGCAAGGGTGACAAGCAAGAGCTTCGACGGGTTCTAGGATTTTTTAAGTGAGCCCAATGGTTAGGAATACCGACCCCTTTTTAGGATATTTATGCAGTTATTGGATTCTTCATCTCTCATAAGGGCGCAGCGGGCGATTTCTGTTCCGTTTATGCTCCGTGCAAAGCGCATTGATGATAATCGAACAATAGAAGTAAAGTTTTTAAAGATCCTCCGTTTGTTGCCAGGCAAACGAATAGTTGCCCTGACAGAGTGTGACGGGCAACAGGTACTGGTCAAAGCCTTCCTCGGCAGAACGGCAAAACGCTATGCCGCACGGGAGAGGTCCGGGGTTGAGATGATTCTAAATTCCGGTGTGCGATCGCCAAAGCTACTCTGGCAAGCAGGGCTCGTGGGTGGCCATGGTCAATTACTGGCTTTGGAATATCTGCCTGACTCTGTGAGCCTTCAGGATCGTTGGAATGCGGCAACAGAAGATGACGAACGCATTGATGTGTTGACCCGGGCAATGATCATTATTGCCAAGCTACACAATCAAGGTGTGGTTCAGACCGATATTCATCTGGCGAACTTTTTAATGAGCCAATCGCGCATGTACACCATTGATGGTGGTGGCATTGTCCGGAAATCAGCTCCCCCGCTGGTTGAAAGTATGAGTATCGAAAATCTGAGCTGGTTTTTTGCGCAATTCTTTCCACGCTTTGATGAATTCGTACAGCTAGTACTGCCGGCCTATGATGCGGTTCGAGGCTGGCCGGCAGACCCAGAACGAGTGATTAATCTCCATAGCCAGATCAATCAGAGTCGTGAATTGCGGAAAAAAGCCTATCTTGCGAAATCCTTTCGGGACTGTACGCGGTTTTTATGTCGTTCGAGTTTTACAAAATTTCTGGTTTGCGAACGAGAGGAATTTCAGGATGAAGAATTTGCGGCGGTGCTCGCTGATCCTGATAGCTATATTGCCAATGGTACGATTTTAAAAGATGGCAATACCGCAACTGTTGCGCAGGTAGATCTTTCCCATCGATCACTTGTGGTAAAACGCTACAACATCAAAGGTCCACTACACGCTTTAAGTAGAGCGGTTCGAAAGAGCCGGGCCTGGTTGTCCTGGCTTAATGCCTTTCATATGGAGTTTCTTGGCATCCCATCCTTAAAACCGCTTGCGATGATTGAAAATCGTATCGGGCCGTTTCGTGGCAAGGCATATTTCATCACAGAATACATAGATGGCCCGGATGCACTGGCACGTCTACGAGACTCAGAAGCATCAGATGGTGAGTTGCGCGCCCTTGCAAATTTGTTGGTTGATTTGTCAAATAGCCGAATTAGCCACGGTGATCTAAAGGCAACAAACTTTTTGATGGCCGCAGAAGGTCCCGTTATTATCGATCTTGATGCAATGCGTCAGCATAAGAATCCTGAAAGGTTTCAAAAGGCCTTCGATAAAGACCTGGATCGATTTATGAAAAACTGGGAAGACCAGCCGGAACTGGTGAGTCGATTTGAAGGTTTATTGAAGTTTCCAGGATAGGTGTCAGGCTGAATTCTCTGGCTTATCCTTCTCGCCCCACGCGACAGCGCAGATACCGATAAAGGTCCGATAGTTTGTGATGAAGCAGGTCTTGCAAATTTGCCATGATTACGAGGGGCCATTCGTCGGTGTTTGCCGGCAGTATGTTCGCGGGTTTTCTGCATCTAAAGTCACTACAGTTTTCCTCAAAGGCAAGCCCTCGGATCAGGTCGTTGAAAGTGTTGGCGGGCATGATGTGGTGTTCCTGGAGAAGGAGGGTGAGAATCTCCGGGGCATTAAGTTCGCTATCATCTTCAGGCTATCAAGACTCTTGCGCCAAAGGCACTTTGATGTCGTGGTGGCACACAGGTACAAGTCCATCTACCTTGCTGGCATTATGAGCTACTTTTTTAAATTACCCGTGCTTATCGGTATTGCCCATGAACATGATGTGTTCAGGCGTATCACCAGAAGTTTGTTCGTGACCTTCTGGCGCAGGCAATTTTTAGTCGCAGGCGTTTCAGATTCTGTGACTAGCAACGTTGCGCACTATTGTCCTTCCCTTCGCCAGCAAAATCGTTTGTTCACCTTGCCAAACGCATTACCATCAAGTTTTGAATCAGAACTGGTCGCAGCCGGAGAAGCCCGGCAACGATTAGGATTCACAAATTCTGAACTGGTCCTTGGCACCATTGGACGGCTTGTCCGAAAGAAAAATCAGAGCCAACTGCTAGAAGGCTTTGCCGCAGTGCAATCGGCGAACTTGAGGCTCGTGATCATCGGTGATGGTCCAGAGCGGTCGAAGCTTGAAGCGCAAGCAGCGGCACTAGGGATCACTGACCGGGTGGTATTTAAAGGCCATATACAAAACGCCGGACAGCTAGTGCGTGGCCTGGATTTGTTTGTTCTAACCTCCGGTGAGGAAGAAGCATTTGGGGTTGTGTTACTCGAAGCAATGGCTGCTCGGGTGCCAGTCTTAAGCAGCGATGCACCGGGTCCAAAGCAGGTGTTAGGGCATCAGGGCTTTTTGTTCAAACGACATGAAGTTGCTGACTTGAGTGCAAAACTGCAGACCTTTATTCAAATGCCCAGTGAGGAACGAGCAGCGCTCGGGACCCGGGGCTACCAGCGTTTACAATCGCAATTTACTGAGGCCAAATTTGTTGATGCGCTGTTTCGTTTGCCGGGCCTGACAGAATTTGCCGAGAAGTCAGGCGTAAACTAGTAGGGGCGACTGCTGCCTGGTGGCGGCGTCTTAAAGCGCCTGTGTACCCACCAATACTGATCCGGTGCTTGTTTTACAGCTTCTTCAATAAGCAGATTAATCCTACTTGCATCGGTGACCTCATCGCCGGATGGGTAGCCCTCAAGTGGTGATGAAAGCTCAATGATGTACTGATTGTCTCCCGTTCGACGGTGGGAAAAGACCACCACCGGTGCACCACTAATTTTTGCGATTCTTGCCGTTGCTGTGATGGTCGCGGCTTGTCTGCCAAAGAATGGCGCAAACACGGAATGTTTTGGTCCATAGTCCTGATCTGGTCCGTACCAGACAATGTGTCCCTGTTTTAAGGCCTTTAAAACCCCGCGAATGTCTGATCTCTCAATGGCGTGGGGATGATTTTTTTCTCGTCCCCTGGTCATCAATGCCTCGATCAGCAAATTTTTGTTACGTCGATACATCACATCAAAGGGGGCCCGCTGTGAAAGTAGCGCACCGCAAAGATCAAGGGTTGAGAAG
>CBDUKY010000004.1:0-22895 GCA_965367925.1 uncultured Pseudomonadales bacterium
TGATTCACCAACAATATTCTTCCCGCTCTGGACCTTTGCGATCATCTGGCCAGTAATGCTGCTATTGTCCATGCGTGACGGTAACGAGAAGCTCGTTGTTCAATATGCCTTTGGATTCTCGTTACTCCTGGCCATGCTCGGTGCCTATATCGGCTCCCAGACTATTCCTTCAGAAAATTATGATGTGCCGGTATTGGTGTCAACTTTTGCCATTAGTGTGCTTATTGCAACCTTTAAGGCGCTGATGTATTTGCAGCAAAGAGCCAATGGAGTAGCCCTCAGCTATCAAGTGTTATTTAGCTATTCCTGGCGGAATTTTCTGGTAACAGGTTTTTCGTTGTTATTCGTTATTGCCTTCGGTTTGATCCTGCTTTTGTGGGGGCAACTATTTTCAATAATCGGTGTGGATTTCTTCAAGTATCTATTTAAGCAGGACTGGTTTCTATTTCCTGTATTTGGATTTGCACTTGGTCTTGGTGTGGTGATTTTTCGCGAGCTCACAGGCGTGATTGATGGTGTATCGCGACTATTGCAAGGCATGTTCAAGCTGTTGCTGCCGCTTGTTGCCGGCATTGCCATGGTCTTTATTTGTACCCTGCCATTTGTTGGTATAGAGAAGCTCTGGTCCACAGGTTACGGCACGAACCTGCTGCTCTGGTTAATGGCGCTTGAGCTATTTCTTGCCAATGCTGTTTACCAGGACGGTAGGGGAGATACCAGTTATTCGCCGGGCGTGCACAGGTTTATCTACGTCGGGATGTTAAGTCTACCGTTTCTATCAGCAATTAGTTTCTACGGCCTATATCTGCGTATTGACCAGTATGGAATTAGCGTCTCAAGATTCTATGGCATGCTTGTCTGGTTATTGTTATCGCTCTTCTCGATCGGTTACGTCTGGGGAATTCTCAGCAAACGAGATAAATGGACCCTGGTGTTGTCCCAGACCAATATCCTTATGGGGTGGTTTCTCGTCTTGTTAATGCTTGTGACCAATAGTCCTTTGCTGGACCCTCGTAAGCTTACCGTATCAAGTCAGATTAGCCGTTTAGCATCAGGCAAGATAAGTTTCGAGGATTTCGATGTCAGATATCTGCGATATGAATTGGCTAACCCAGGTTACCTTGCAACTGAGGCGTTAAAAGAAACCTATCGTGATAGTCATCCTGAATTTGTCGAACGGCTAGAAAAAGTGAATCGATTTGACAGTGGCAAGAAACTCTCGGCTGAGGATTTCTGGGCCAGGGTGGTTACCTATCCAGTTGATCTTGAAATCGTTCCTGATGTGAAACAAGCCATGACGCAAAATGGCTGGAACTATATGCATTGGGATGTTGTTATCACCGTGGCAGATTTGAATGGTGATGGCACTGATGAGTATTTAATGCTGGCATCGAATAATCAGCGATTCGGCTTTGCTCAGTATTACATTAAATTAGATGGCCAATGGCGTATGGGTAGGCTCGAGCCTGATCACTATGAGATAAGTGCAGCTGAGATAACAATCGCGCTCGCAAATGGTGAGCTAAGAACCGTAGAGCCTCTGCTTAACGAGGTTCTGGTTGGTGGTCACAGGCTTCGACCTACAACAACAACTAATATCATTCAGCTGATGTCGAGCGATACTAACTAATTTGCTATTAGGAGCAGAAAAGCATGCAAAAATGCGCCCTGGTTATTGGACATAAAAAGGCTTCTCCCGGTGCGATCAACGTAGCTTCAGGATTAACCGAATTTGCGTTCAATGAAAAGCTTGCTATGGACATTGAACAGGTAACCAGAGGTGTAGAGGTGCAGAGGATCTATCGCCGGACCTATTCAACACTACCGGCAGATATTAACGACTATCGACCGGATTTTATTATCAGCCTCCACTGCAACGCCTTTAACAAGACAGCTTCTGGTACAGAGGTGCTCTATTATCATCGGTCGCAGAAAAGTCAGGCGCTGGCGGAATTGCTGCAGGCTGAATTGATCAGGGCGTTGGGTCTAAAAGATCGCGGCACAAAGCCTAGATCATCAGAGGACAGAGGCGGGCATCTACTAAAAAATACTGCTGCGCCTTGCGTTATTTCAGAACCATTCTTTATAGACAATGATCAGGATCTTGCGATTGTAGAGTCCAACTATGAAGCATTGGTTTCTGCTTACGCCAATACCATCGAACGTGCTGGTGGCGTGCAAATCACCGAGGATGTTGAAATACCTTCATTGCCACGCCCGATGTTTACCTTGAGTAATGCCATCGCGATGCCAGGTGGAAAAGCTAGTGGTCTTGATGAGGTATTTGGATTCTACTCAGAGGTGTTAGGCCTACCGAAACACGAATCCATAGACGGTGCAATCCAATCTGGTCCTTTTGAGATCTTTCTGGATGGCAACAATTTCTCTGAAGGTGTCATGCTGGAACTCAAGTGTGAGGATGTTGAGCGGGCAAAAGACTACTTGCTTGCTAATGGCTGTGAGGTGGTTCACTGGGATGGTGCTGGTGCTGCCTGTATTATCCGCGACCCGTTCGGGGTTTGCTTTAATATCTGGCAAGATGAAACTAACTAGTTAACCAAAGCCGCAAACCTCTGTCCTAAAGTGCCTATTTATCGTAAAGTTGCTGGCTGTTTTTGTACCTCAATCCAACCATACAACGTGAATATCCTGCTTATATGATGTCGGCAAACCGATTATGTCATTTATGCCTGATGGCGCTTTTCCTGGCCATCTGTGTCAGTTCTCCGGTCTCCGCGCAATTTTCTGGCGCCATGTCCCCTGTGTTAATACCAGAGGCACAGCAGATTTCAGCACCATTACCCATCGGTGCCCCTGAGGGCTTGATCTACCTTGATTCAGGCTATGACCAGGTGTTCTGGGTCGATATGACTGAGGGGGTGCTAAATGTCTTATCACACAAGGGACAAAACAATTTTGCCCGGACGGCACAGATTCCAATATCAATCGGCAAGAAGGGAATGGGTAAACAGGCAGAAGGCGATCTCAAGACGCCAATCGGTGTTTACCAGCTCATAGATTTTTTTGCCGACGAGAGAATTGAAGACAAGTATGGTATCGGTGCTTTTCCGCTCAACTACCCAAATATATGGGATAGGTTAGCTGGCAGGACCGGTAGTGGTATCTGGTTGCACGGCTTACCAAAAGGCGTGGATCAACGCCCCTTACTTGATAGTGATGGATGTGTAGTCATAGATAACGTCACACTTGAAACGTTAAAGTCGTCGATCAGGTTAGGCGATAGCATGATTGTACTTGCAGAGTCCATGAATTGGCTTGACCAGGATGCGCCCCAGCCAGAAGCCTCGGTACTTACTGCAATAGAACAATGGCGCAAAGACTGGGAGTCTCTTGAAGAAGCTGCCTACTTCTCTCACTATGCTTCGAATTTCACCGATGGAAAGCGGGACCTAAGTGCCTGGAAGACCTATAAGCACAAGGTCAACAAATATAAGAACAAGGTCAGTGTCAGCTTAGATCGCCATAGTGTTGTTAGCTACCCTGGTGAGACTGATCTGGTGGTGAGTCGCTTCTATCAGATTTATCGTAGTAATAACTTTAACTGGAAGGGGTGGAAGTATCTTTATTGGCAAAAGAACGACCAGGGTGAGTGGAAAATCGTATATGAGGGCAATGGTTAAGTGATTCGACTACTCACATTTACAAAGCTATTGGTAGTGCTATGTATGCTATCTGCCTGCACATCCCAGTCTCCGCAAGTCACTTCTAGCCAGACATCCGAGACAACGCCGACGGAGATCAAGGACGAGATTGCGAACAATAAGCAGCAGACAGGCGCACTTGAACCAGGGATGATCGAGGAGGTAGCAGCACCTTCACCTGAGCCAGACCCAATCAATATTGAAAATGAAGCCGCAGTAATTCAACTATGTGATGCAATAGGTAACAAGTTGGGTAGTGTCTCTGTTTCTGAATGCCAGCAGCAACACTTAAAGCACTCTGCTTTTACGCCTATGGGTAATTCGTTAGCGATAAAAGAATATCTGCCGCTGGAGCAGCGGGAACCCCTTGGTAAAGTCCTGTTGATTGGTGGTATTCATGGTGATGAATATTCCTCTGTATCCATTGTCTTTAAGTGGATGGAGATTTTGAATCAGCACCATTCTGGTTTATTTCACTGGTTGGTTGTACCCACGGTTAACCCTGACGGATTACTTCGGGAGAAGTCACAACGCCAGAATAGCCGGGGTGTAGATCTAAATCGAAACTTCCCAACAGATGACTGGCAACGATTGGCGATAAAATACTGGGAAGAGAAGGCCCACCGTAATCCTCGCCGAAATCCGGGGGAGGGTCCTGCAAGTGAAGTCGAGACGAAATGGCTACTCGGCCAAATAGAATCGTTTGCACCAGACGTGATTATTACAATACATGCCCCCTATCATCTGGTTGACTATGATGGGCCGCCAGACGCCCCTGACAACCTGGGCAGCTTGCACTTACGGAAACTTGGCGTATACCCCGGTTCAATGGGAAATTATATTGGTATTGATAAAAACCTGCCGATTGTTACTGTGGAGCTGAAATCCGCAGGCATTATGCCGACCACACGAGAGATAAACCTGATGTGGAACGATCTTGTCCACTGGTTACGACTACAGTTAGATGACGATATGAAATCCCCTTAAACATACGAGGATATTGCCCTTGAAAATAATAATAAAAATACTCAGTGGCATCCTAATTCTTATCACTATGCTAGCAGTTGGTGCTTTTTGTGTATTTCTCCTGCCAGCACATATTCAGATCCGAAATATCGAAACTGTTATACCAACAGACAGTCAACTCGATGCAGCATTTTCCGAGGTGCCAGATGACGCCTATCCCGTTTCCATAAGTTATGTGAACACAGCAGAACAGAAGAGCATGGTCGGTTCGATTTCCCATACAGGTATGCTGTTGCGCTGGTCAGACGGGAAAACTTTTCTCATTGACTCAGGTATGAATGAGGAAGAAGCAATCGCATTTGGTAAGCCGTTTGAACTGTTGGGGGCTGAACCAACAATCGTTTATGGTCCGATTGAAGATCAAATTGGCGCATCAATTCAAAATATAGAAGGGATTGGATTTACTCATCTGCATTCAGATCACACTGATGGTGTGACGAGGATCTGCGCCGCACTGGATACGCCAGCGACGATTTTCCAGACCCAGGAACAAAAAAACATACAGAATCTTCATACCAAGGCAGGGCAGGAGAAGATTGCAGCATCCGCTTGTGAAAAGGCTGTATTAGGCAAACAGACCATAAAACCCGTACCCGGCTTTCCCGGCTTATTTGCACTCTCAGCTGCAGGTCATACGCCAGGGAGTACCATTTATTTGACCCGGAGTATGGGTAAGCGATGGTTTTTTATTGGTGATTTGACCAATGTGGCTGCCAATATTGACAGCAATGAGGGCAAAGGATTCATCTATAGCTACCTACTCATTCCTGAAGATGAGGCTAAACTTGGCGATTGGCGGGTCTGGATGAAACATTTAATTTCCATGCCTGATACCGAGGTTATTGTCTCCCATGACGTCAATGGGATTGCTGCTGGAGATCTGCCAGAGTGGGATGGATAAAGCCTTATAGCTGATTCACCTGCGGCTGATTGAGGCTACTGTGGTCCTGAAAAGCGGCTTCGATTGGGTCGAAACTAAAATTTATAGCGACTATAACCATTTGACTTACGCGCTGAGCCGTATACAATGCGCGCCAGCTAGAAAGAAAGCCACATTTAACAGCTCTGCTTCGTTTTTTTACTCGTAATTCTTCGTCCTGTAGTTATTAAGTACCAGCCATTTTTTCCGGCGTAAATGCCAACAGGCAAATTTTTAAAATTAATTTCAGGAACAATTATGTCAAATAAAGTCGAAGGAACCGTGAAGTGGTTCAACGAATCTAAAGGTTTTGGATTTATCGCTCAGGAATCTGGCCCAGACGTATTCGCACACTTCAGTGCAATCTCTGGTTCAGGCTTCAAAACTTTAGCAGAAGGTCAGCGCGTTGAGTTTGTAATAACTCAAGGCCAAAAAGGTCCTCAAGCAGAAGATATCGTAGCGCTATAACCCGAATCACTATTGTTGTAAAACAATAGATTTGGTTTTTAGTCAAGTTAATTACTTGAAGCCAACGAATAAAAAAGCAAGGCATTAGCCTTGCTTTTTTTTGTCCGAAATTTCGTCCTTTTATCGCTAGGTTGCGTAGGTGGAGCCACCATCACAGGTGATAACCTCACCAACTGTATAGGCACCAGCTCTTGATGAGAGGAAGATCGCAAGCCCGGCAATATCTTCAGGCGTGCCCACACGACCTCTAGGATTACCGCGTCCAACTTTGTCCCAATCAATATCCAGATCGCCACCACCACCAACACCGGTGCTAAGCATCCAGGTAGGGAAGGGGCCCGGTGCTATGGCATTACAAATCACATTTCGTTTAGTGAGATGTGCAGCAAGAACGCGTGTCAGGTGATGGACCGCCGCTTTTGAAGGACCATAAGAGAAGGTTTCGAAAGCAGGGGTTTGTAGCCCATCGACAGAACCAATATTAATTACCCGCGCTGGGTCATCAGCTGTACCTGATTTTTCCAACAGTGGGAGTAGCTTCTGGGTGAGGAAAAATACACCTTTAACATTGGTGTCCATCACCTTGTCCCAACCAATTTCAGGAAATTCATCAAGGCTTGCGCCCCAGCTAACACCTGCATTGTTAACGAGGATATCAAGTTTCTCTTCACGACTAGCAAGTTCGCTTGCAAAATTGGTAATACTCTCTAGTTGCGACAGATCAGCTGGTATCGATATACATTCACCACCGAATTCTTTCATTAGTCGCTCAGCAGCTGCATCACAGGCGTCCGCTTTGCGGGAACTAATATAGACTTTGGCACCATTGGCCAGGAAGCCCGCTGCGATCATTTCGCCAATACCTCTTGATCCACCAGTGACCAGGGCGACCTTTCCCTCAATTGAAAACAAATTCTTCATTAAGCTTTACTCGTGATAAGTTTAGGTTCATTTAACAGACCCACATTAAATCAAACGTGCGACGACAATGCAGCCGTTGACAGGCTGTTTATTTGTTCTTTAGAGATAGTCATATATGAATAGACGCCTGACAAATATCACGATCCTCGTGACTGACTATGACGAGGCGATCAACTTCTATACTGGTGTTCTTGGTTTTAGGTTGGTTGAGGACACCTATATCGAAGCAGAGGATAAGCGATGGGTTGTTGTCTCCCCAGGTGATGGGTGTGGGCTGGTACTCGGAAAAGCAACTACAGCGGACCAGGAAGCAGCAGTTGGCGCACAAACTGGGGATCGAGTAGGTTTCTTCCTCGGGACTGACGACTTCTGGCGAGATTATGAGGCTTTCAAAGCCGCGGGAGTTAAATTTGTTCGCGAGGTGAATGAGACCGAGTACGGCACCGTATCAGTATTTAAGGATCTGTATGGTAACTGCTGGGATCTAATTCAGTATAAATCAAAGTAAGCCGGACACGTGCGAATAGGGGTAACAATATGAGTGACATGCAAGTCGAATGGACCGATAGCAGTGATAGCTTTAAGGTTAAGACCAGAGAATTCAAGATTACCAGGCCAGGAAAACGAGATATTACCGGGGCACTCTG
Source organism: uncultured Pseudomonadales bacterium (assembly GCA_965367925.1). Classification (GTDB taxonomy): domain Bacteria; phylum Pseudomonadota; class Gammaproteobacteria; order Pseudomonadales; family Azotimanducaceae; genus JAHRVQ01. The sequence goes on from CBDUKY010000004.1 coordinate 7,644, forward strand.
GTTACCGCTCAAGGGGCAGGTTGGTAGTACGCTAATTTGTTGTGGTCATGGTGCATCGGGTGATCGCTATCAGGCGCCTATTTCCTATTTGGCTGGTCGATTCATCACAGAAGCTCAAGTGCCTGTGTTATCCATTGACGGACCAGTTCATGGTCTGCGACAAGTTGGAGACGGTGCCAGGGGCAGTTTTTTTCCCGAATTTCAACGGGCTGAAACTATTGAAGACATGCTTGAGGATTGGCGGCTCGCTATTGAAGCAGTCCAGGATCTGGAACAGATGACGGTTTCATCTCTCGCATATTTTGGTTTATCCATGGGGTCGATTTATGGTGTCCCCTTTGTCGCTTCCAGAGCGGATATAAGAGTTGCTGTATTAGGCTTGTTAGGTGTTGCTGACACACTTCCTCATGGCCAGACCATACTTGAAGCAGCAGCAAAGATTAGTTGCCCATTGTTATTCATCATGCAGCTGGAGGATGAATTGTTCGATAGAGAGGGTTATTTGAAACTGTTCGATCAGTTTGCATCAGTGGATAAACGTATCCACGCAAACCCAGGATTACATCCTGAGGTACCCCTGGAGGAAGTCGATTTTGCCTTTGATTTTCTCCTTCAACATATTCAAGGCAAGCAGGAACGACGCATAGTTAATCCCCTGGCTGAGTAAATCACTGCGATGGAAAATGAACTAATGTACAACTTTAGTAGCCTGTTTATTACCGGCTTGCTGTTCCTGCTGATAATCATTGGCAACGAGGGTGGATTTCGCCTTGGGCGATATATCCAGTATAAAACCAATGATGAGTTACGTTCCCTCACAGGATCTTTGCAGGCAAGTATTCTTGGTCTATTGGCGTTACTGCTGGGATTCACTTTTAGCATGTCGATGCAACGTTACGATAGTCGAAACCATGCCTTGATCGATGAGGCGACAGCAATCAGCGCTACCTTACTCAGAGTCCAACTTTTAGATAACAAATATAAAGCAGAGGTCGATCAGCTACTTGATGACTACATTCATTTGCGGCTAAAAGTAGCGACCATTGATCTTACTCAAGGCGAGTTGCGGCGCGAGATCAATGCAGAATCAAAAGCGCTACAGCGTGAGCTGTGGTTGATGGCAATGCAAATTGCTGAACATGATCCAAGCCCCTTAACTAGCGGCGCGTTTTTGACTTCTCTAGACAAGATGATTGCAGCGGAGGAGAAGCGTAATGCGCTACTTCAATTGCATGTGCCGGAGGTCGTGCTATATCTGCTTTTTGTCGTCTTTATTTCTGCCGTTGGAATCATTGGCTATTCTAGCGGCCTAACCGGTAAACGCATTGCAGCACCAACGATATTGATTGCCTTTTTGATTAGCATGATTGTGTTCTTGATCATTGATCTTGATCGGCCAAAACGAGGTTTGATTCAAGTTGATCAAAGCTTAATGCGTGAACTGTTGCTAGAGGTCAGTCAGCAGATGAGGACCCAATGACATCAGTCACCGATATACAAAATGCGATAGACGCACTTGGCTTAGCTGACAAGACCATTGCGTTACATTGTTCGATGAAATCTTTTGGCGACTTCGAAGCGGGCGCAGACGGACTGATCGAGACATTTCAACAAGCTGGTTGTACTTTAGTTGTACCGACATTCACCTACGCCTGCGAGACCCAACCCATCGCTACCTATCAGCAAAACGGCATAGACCCGGTCAGCTATAGCGTTCGCCCAGAACCGAAGTCTTTCAGTCGCCAAAGTCCATGTTCGAGAGAGATGGGTATATTGCCGCAACAGATACTTAATCAGAAGGAAGCTATCCGTGGTAACCACCCCCTTAATTCACTAACAGGAATCGGCCCCAGAGCATCTGAGCTTATCTCTGATCAGCGTCCGCTAGATGTCTATGCACCCTATAAGCGTTTATTTGCCCGGGATGATGGGGTCATGGTGCTTGCAGGTGTAACACTGACCAGTGCCACGCCTGTTCATTTTGCTGAGCAAGCCGCTGGCAAGACAATGTTTCGCCGTTGGGCGAAAATAGAAACTGGTATTGCGGAAGTCGAAGTAGGTAGTTGTTCTAACGGCTTTGATAAATTGCTACCCAGGCTTAACCAGCTGATCACAAGACGAGAAGTCGGCAGCTCAACCTGGTTAACCGCACCGTTCAGACCTTTCGTTGAACTAGTTGCGGAAATCCTGAAACAAGATCCAGGGTTCTTGCACTGTGGTCAAACCCAGTGTATTCGCTGCAATGATATGGGCCAGGGTGGTCCGTTATTTGATTCGGGAGGTTAGCTTAAGTCGTCAGATGCTTTGCTAAATAGATAATGACCTACATGCCACTCTCGACCATTGTTATAAGCAAACAATTCCTCGCAGGCCATAAAGAACATTCGCCACCTATTCATGAGAACAACGGGGTTTGTTGGGTCATCGCTAGCAGCGAATATTTGCAGCACCTTTTGCTGGTTTGCATCTAGTAGATTTAGCCAGGCACGACTGGTTTTAGCGTAGTGGACGCCACTCACTGGCCATCTATTTTCAATCTTTAATTTTGAAGGGATCTTAAGTGGTAGATCCCAGCTTGGCATGAGACCACCGGTAAAGAAGTTACGCGCCATCCAATCGGCTTTACCATCATTTTCAAAGAAGTAAGGAATTGTCCGGTGACAGAAGATATGGAACCAGAGTTTACCATCGGCTTTAAGCCAGCCAGCGATACGATCAAAAAGCATCTGGTAGTTACGCATATGCTCAAACATTTCTATTGAAACCACGCGATCAAATTGCTGGTCAGTTTCAAAGTCATTCATGTCGCAAGTAATAACCGTAATATTATGAATGCCCCGTTCATTTGCCATGGCATCAATATAGGTCTTCTGGGTTGCGGAATTACTTACAGCTGTGATCTTACTATTTGGGTACATGCGCCCCATCCATAGTGTTAGTGATCCCCAGCCACAACCAAGCTCAAGAATATCCATGCCGTCTTTTAATTCAGCCCGTTCACAACTCAGCTCAAGGGTTTGTTCCTCTGCGGTTGAGAGATTATTAATGTGATCGCCGAATATGCAGCAACTATACTTTTTATGGACACCAAGCACTTGATCGTAAAAGGCTGTTGGCACCTCATAGTGCTGGCTGTTGGCATCAGAAGTATTAATTGCGAGTGGGCTACTCGTCATCGAAGCAATAAAACGCGATAGTGCACCTGGCTCGCGAAACAAGGCTTTTTCCTGGCGAAGACGCTTACCAAGGAGACGGCGAATGCCGATTCGAGTGATGAAGTCCGGCACATGTCCGTGCTCGACGAGATCGATGACACTACTCATAATTCAGGCTCGTAGGGTGTGAGTTCTTTTGTATTGGGTTGCTTTTCTGTCTTAGCAGAATTCAGGCTTCTGAAACTCGGCTTGTACACAACCGATAGCGGCTTCATCAAACCCACCTTCACAGTAGCAAAGGTAATATTCCCACATTCGTAGGAACCGATTGTCATAGCCAAGGGCAGTTATTGTATCGATATTTGCATAAAATTGTTCGCGCCAGCGACGTAGCGTCATCGCATAATGGCAGGTAATATCTTCGAGTGCCGTCATACGTAAGGTAGAGTTTTCTGTAGCGGATTGGGTTAATGCCGTGACTGAAGGTAGCGCGCCACCAGGGAATATATAACGCTGTATAAAGTCTACATTGCGTTTCGAGAATTCAAACTGCTGATCCGCAATTGTAATTGCCTGAATTAGCATTTTGCCCGCTGGCTTAAGCAGGTGTGCACACTGTTTAAAATAGCCACCTAGATAGTCGAGTCCAACAGCCTCAATCATCTCAATTGATACGAGCTTGTCATATTGGCCTTCAAGGTCCCGGTAATCTTTCTTAACGATAGTAATTCTGTCCTGCAGCCCAGCGGCTTCGATGCGCTCACTGGCTAGTGCAAATTGCTCTTCACTAATGGTTGTGGTGGTCACTGAACAGCCATAGTTGCTTGCAGCATGAAGTGCAAAGGAGCCCCAACCGCTACCGATTTCTACAACATGATCTTCTGGACAGAGTGCTAGTTTCTGGCAAATACGGTCAAGCTTATTTCGTGAGGCCTGTTCCATTGTCTGGTTTTCATTCTCAAAAAAGCCAGCAGAGTAGGTCATGGTAGGATCAAGAAACTGTTCGAATAGCTTATTGCCAAGATCATAGTGGGCGGCAATATTACGCTTGCTACCAACTTCCGTATCCCGGTTTAGCCAGTGTAAGAGCTTATAAAATGGCTTCTTAATTGCGGTATCACCAAGGCCCATTAAGACTTCTCGATTACGAAGTAAGATTCTAACGAGTTGGGTTAAATCATCGCAGGTCCAGTAGCCTGCCATATAGGCTTCGGCGGCACCAATTGCACCACCGAATGCAAGGGACGTATAAAATCGATCATCATGGATGGTGACTGTGGTTTTCAAAGCCTGATCTTTGCCACAGATAATACTTCGGTCGTGATCTATAAATTGTAATTGCCCAAACTGGATTCTGGACATGTTTTCAAAAAATTTGCGCTTAACAATTTTTATAAGCCAGGTATCTTTCCGCTGAATCTGTTCTGGCAGATAGTCTAAGGACAGCGTTTTCACTTCGGATTTCCTTGGAAGTTATTCTTATCAGGGTGTGAGTAGAAGGGAACGCGTTTGATCCAGAGTCGAAGTGCTTCGAAATAGATGCTCGAGATAATCTTAAAAGCTTGCCTTGTATGACTAAGGATCAATTTTATGATGTTCCGTTTTGTTATTTCGATTTTTGATAACGCCATTGTGGCGATGAACATTGGCTCATCACCACGGGTTACCTTGATGGATACGTTCAACATTTCTTGTGGATCACCAATGCCCCATTCGTAGGTAGTGTCCATCGGCATAAAGGGTGATACATGGAAGTCTTTTTCCGAGTGCTGGTCAAATTCTGGTCCCTTCAATACATAGACGTGGCGCTGGTTCCAGGGTGTGTTGTGGACCTCGACCACGACATAGGCAAGGGTGTTGGATTCAAAGCAATAGAATAGGGAAATGGGATTCATGCAGTATCCCAGACTACGCAAGGTGGCGAGCATACGTATCTCGCCCTTAAAAGAATTGCCCGTGTGTTCACGAATACGATGTATGACCTCGGCTTTTAGATCACGACTTGATGGCAGATAGTCCATCCGTCGGAAATTGACGAGATTCAACCGATCCTTTGACCAGAATGATGATTGAGAGAAAACCTTGTCGACTTCATCGAGATCGAGATACAGATAATCCAGATCATAGTTAAAGCCATGCGCGACCGGTTTAAAGCGCTTGTGGAATATTCGGCCGCGGTAGATGCAGGATTTCACCAGTTAACTCCCAGTGCGCTGCAAACCCTGAGTGCACTCTTTACACCGTCTTCATGAAAGCCATAAGACCAGTAGGCGCCACAATAGTGGGTGCGATTTTGTGCAGATATTTCGTGATGGCGTTGCTGTGCTAATAGCGTGTTCTGGTCGTAGAAAGGGTGGGCATATTCAAACTGATCAATGATCCTTGTCGGGTCGATTTGATCACCTGCGTTGAGGGTGACCAGTACCTGCGTCTCGGTCTGAATATGCTGCAATATGTTCATATTGTAGGTCAGGGTAGCCTGATCGCTTTTATTATTATCAACATTGTAGTTCCAGCTTGCCCAGGCCAGTCGCCTGCGAGGCAACTGCCGCTTGTCGGTATGGAGATAAGCTGTGTTCGGAGTGTAAGTGATATTGCCAAGGATTTCCCGTTCTTGCGGTGTGGGCTCTTCTAACATTGCTAGCGCTTCATCACTGTGCGCTGCAATAATGACTTCATCAAAACGATGTGCCTCCTCATTCACCTTAAGTACGACATGATCGTCATAGCGACTGATACTTCGCACCCTCGCGTTGATCTGTACATCACCAAGCGAGGGCATCATAGCCTTTATGTATTGGTTAGAACCGCCCTTAACAACGTACCACTGGGGACGATTTTTTAGATCCACGAGACCGTGGTTAATAAAAAAGTCAGCAAGCGCTCGTATTGGAAATTCGCCAATTGTCTGATCTCCTGTAGACCAGATAGCAGCTGCCATAGGGTAGATATATTTCTCTCTAAACACATTGCTGAATTTGTTCGCGGATAACCAGTCGGCCAGGCTGAGTTCGTCTGCTTCAGTGATTTCCTTCGCCATGCGGTTGAAGCGCAATATGTCGCGAATTAGCTGATAAAAACCAGGCCGAAAAATGTTTATGCGCTGGGCAAAGAGGGTGTTGAGGTTATGGCCGTTGTACTCAAGATTGGCTGCTTGATCCTTGACGGAAAAACTCATTTCCGTGGGCACACCTTCGACACCGAGTTCATTTAGAAGTTTAATGAAGTTAGGATAGGTGCGGTCGTTGTAAACAATAAAGCCAGTGTCTACATGAACGCTTTTGCCTTCCACTTCGATTTCATGAGTGTGGGTATGGCCACCAGGATAATCGTTAGCCTCAAACAGCGTAACATCATGTTGATTGCGGAGCAGATAGGCACAAGTCAAGCCGGATATGCCGCTTCCGACTACAGCGATTTTTGCCATGGGTAGCAGTGTCCTTGTTCTGATACGTTCTATTGGTGTTGTTTGTACGTAATTTATTCTTTTGTGGACGTGTCAAACTGTTACTTGTTAGTCTGAATCCATAACCGTAGGAGCCGCTCCATGATAGAGAAAATTCCATTTGGTGCAACTGGTCACACAAGTACCCGTATTATCTTTGGTGCCGCCGCGCTGGGCGGCATGAGTCAATCGAGGGCCGACACCACGCTTGATCTGATGATGCACTATGGCGTGAATCATATTGATGTAGCTGCAAGCTATGGTGAAGCAGAGCTTCGTTTAGCTGACTTTTTACAAGACCATCGCGCTGATGTGTTTCTCGCGACCAAAACTGGCGACAGAGACGGCGATGGGGCACGCGCCAGTATTGAGAATTCATTAACAAGAATGAAGACAGATCATGTTGATCTGATTCAGTTTCATAATCTTGCAAAGGATCATGAGTGGGAAAAGGTGATGGCAAAGGGCGGCGCCCTTGAAGCTGCGCTTCGTGCACAGGAACAAGGGCTAGTAAAATTCATTGGCGTTACCGGGCATGGCACACGAATTGCGGAGATGCACCTTAAGAGTCTTGAGCGATTTGATTTTGCCTCAGTGCTTTTGCCTTATAGTTATTTGTCGATGCAAGATGAGCAGTATGCGACAGAGTTTGAGGCGCTATATAAGCTCTGCCAGGAAAAACAGATCGCCATGCAAACTATCAAGGCAATCGCTAGAAGACGTTGGCAACCTGAAGATGAATCCAGACGGCTTAGTTGGTATGAACCAATACGCGATGAAGGTGCGCTCAGGCGAGCTGTACATTGGGTGTTACGACGACCAGGACTGTTTTTAAACACCACAAGTGATGCCACCTTGTTAAAGATGGTTCTGGATGCAGCAACAGAATTTGATCCCGAGAAGCTCGACGATATAGATGCTCTGGTTGCCAGAGATGTCGTTAACTTTGAGCAAGAACCGCTGTTTTTTCGCGGTGAATTAGATGACGTCCAGGGTCCTAATGGCGTTTCTCGCTAGTCAGGTAGAGTTGCTAATCTGATTGAGAATCCTGATGGCGGCGCAGGCTGCACCGTAACCATTGTCTATGTTGACGACTGTGAGGCCGGGTGCACAACTAACAAGCAAAGATTGTAGCGCTGTCTCACCACCCCTGGTCATGCCATAACCTACAGATGTTGGTACCGCAATAATACTTGCCGGGATTAATCCACCGAGTACGGTTGGTAAAGCCGCATCCATTCCGGCGATGCAGATAACAATTTTAAGATCTTGCAATGTAGGTACCGCATCTAACAAGCGCCAGAGTCCGGCAACCCCAATATCATCAATTTCTAGTGCTGCATGACCATAGAAGGCGAGGGTTCGTGATGCTTCCCGTGCCACAGCAACATCAGAACTACCACCCGTGACTATACCCACACTGGTTTTCCCTGTAAGCGGGGTCCGGCGAACAAATCCTGTTTTCGAAATAGGGTCATAGTCAATAAGATCTGGAAAGTGCACATCAATATGCGTGAACTGTTGTTCCGTCAACCGGGTAAATAGCATTGGCTTTGATTCGGATTTGATCTGCGCACAAATAGTGACAAGTTGACTGTCGGTTTTGCCGGCACAGAAAACGGCTTCAGCAAGACCTGTTCGTTCCTGCCTTGTGAGATCCAACAATACCTCGGAGGGGGGATTATCTTCTATCATGGTTAGTCCAAGGCCAGGGTATCAATTAAGAAAGCACTACCACGACGGTAGGGCTCAACGGTAATAGACGCTGTATAGTTTGCAAAGCCTTGCTCGCTAAATATATTGCCGGCAAGTTTTACCGCATCGAGGGCATAGTCCGCCGTCGGATCAATGTCGGCCTGGGTTTCTATTTCCAGCGCAAGGCCATTTTGTCTTACCCGGCATCGAACACCTTTGACAGGTATTGAAAGTTGAAGGCTCTCCCATAAAGCCTGTTCGGTTTCATTGATAACGGGTAATACCGCGGGGTTAATTGCAATGCCGGTTTCAACTCGACTAGACAGACAAGGTGCGGCCGGCAAGTCGTGTAAGTCTTCTAGACCAAGCTGCTTTGCGATAGCTCTTAGTTCGCGCTTGTCGATACCAACTTCTACATAGGGGTGCTTTACCTGATGTTCTCTGGCAGCTTCAAGACCAGGTCTATAGTCGCCAAGGTCATCAAGGTTTGTGCCAGACAAGACGGTTTTTTCTGTTTGCGAAACGATGGTGTCGTATAGATTTGTTTTACAGAAGTAACAACGGTTCGCAGGGTTAGCCAGATATTCAGGATCTTCAATCTCACCAGCATCAATGATTTCTAACTGCCAATTTTCTTGTCTGGCGTAGTGTTTAACGCGGTCCGTTGCCTGGCCTGGTACCGCTGGTGACACGGCATGGAATATGACAATTTCTCGATTGACGCGATGAGCAAGGACTGCAAGGGTCATGCTATCAACACCGCCACTTACCGCGACGGCGGCTGGGCCCAGTGCTTCAAGATAACTTGATAGTGCGTTTCGTTTGTCCATCTATTCCTCGTTTGATTCGACGTCATCGCTGGCAGCTGTTTCCAGCTGTTGCCTTAGTCTCAATGCAGCAGCGAGGCTCGGTTGGTCTGCGAGATCATCCATCTCTGCCTTTATTGTCCTGCCACCTGGCCTATCTGCGATTTTTACGCGATATTGACTGCCGTCTATTTCTACTGATTTTTCTTGGCGCCTGAGAACATGTCTATTGGATTGGCCTTCTCTAATCCCAAGGGTGGTCGTCAATTGAAAACAAGCCTGGATAACAGTTTCGCGATCTTCCACTTTGCATAACACTCTTACCGCATGGCTCAACCGATTTTTTTTACCGGTGACCGGGTATTGGATAACATCAACCACTGATGACATCTGCTGTAGTTGATTGATGCCAGCCGCAAGTTGTTCAGGTGTTTGATCGTCAATTTCAAATTCAAGGGTGTGAATCGTTTCCGTTTGCCAGTTTGTCACTGCTGATTTGGGTTCCATGATGAGCAGCCGGAGTACATTTGATATACCTGGCATGACTTTAGTGCCAAAACCCATACCTTGATGTTTTAAACTCGCTATTGGCTTTGTCGATGGATTTAAATATTTTAGGATAGCGGCGCCTGTTGGTGTGATTCGTTCTCCTTTAACACCATCATCAAAAAACTCAAAGCCAGCCAGGATAAGCGTAGTCGCCGGTGCAGGAATAGGTAGCATACCGTGCGCTGTTTTTACCTGTCCGCCACCGAGGGGCAGGGCAGAACAACTGCTGGATTTAATATTCGTCGTGGCGATCAAATAGGCGGCGCAGATAACATCGGCAATGGAATCCCAGGCGCCTACTTCATGAAAGGCAATATTCTCTACTTCCTTGTCATGTATAGCGGCTTCAGCAACGGCAATAATATGGAAGATATCCAGACTAATCTGCTTTGTCCTCTCGTCCAGGCGGGATGTTTCAAGGATGCGTTTAATTTCACTGTAATGGCGATGGTGATGACCTTCCGCATCCTCACCGGCGGTCACAGTGAAGCGAGAGCCAGAGATGATTCCATCATTATGTTTTTCATGGGCAAGGCTTACCAGCTGGGAAAATCCAGCCTTGTCTATCTGCAAGGGTAGTTCATTTGCAAGGGCTGGATAGCAATCCAACATGGCACTAATGAACATGTCGCCGGAAATGCCGCCAACCAGGTCTAGATGTAAATGCATAGATTCTTTAACTTAACATGACATGAGTCGGACCACAGAGGCGAGCAATATCGATCCCATGGGTGCAGGCATTCTGGCACGGAGAGCCATCACAGGACAAACAGGCTTCAGCATTGCTGGCAAGCAGCTTGTATTCAGACTGGGCAAATTCGAGATCGCCATAATCCACTGCGTACATGCGGGTGCGTAGAGTATCGGCTATGGGCACATTGTAGGGGCAAGCACCATCACAATCGTTACAAGCATGCCTGCAGTAGGTCATGTCTGTCATTCGTGCATATTGTTCCAGAAGCTTGAAATCGGCACTGCTAACACTTGTCTGGCCAGAGGCACCGAGGTATTCATCGATGTTGGCTTTATTGGTCATTGAAATGATAGAGGCATCCACATAGTCCAAAGACTGGACCCATTTAAATGCAGCTTGTGCATAGGTGTTGCCATCTTTCTCAAAAGGTCGCATATCATTTAGTTTGGCACCGCGAAGCACCTTCATGGCGATGACGCCAATGTCTTTCTGTTTGGCTTTTTCCATAACCCTCGGTAATTCTGGTTGTCGGGCCACAAAGTCGAAAGAGCGGGTGAATTGTTCATAGAAGGCCGGGTCCTGGCCAAAATTGTGGGCCAGTAACAGTACATCAACAAGGTCGTTATCGATCGCATAGTCAACACAGTCAGCGAGATTACCCGCATGGCCTGAAATGCCTGTAAATGAAATTTTACCCTGTCGCTTTGCCTGCTCGGCAAACTCAAACCAGGCATCATTCTTCAATCGATCAATATCATTGACCGCGTGATTAAAATAAATATCCACATGGTCTGTTTTCAGCCGTCTAAGACTCCCTTCAAGGGCCCTCATGATGCTGGACTTTGAATCCGATTGACCGGCAAAGGTCTTGGTTGCCAGGTAAACCTGATCGCGTTTTCCCTTGAGAGCATTGCCAATAACCCTTTCGGAATCTCCATTGGTATAACTATCGGCCGTATCGATGTAGTTAACACCATGGTCAATTGCATGCTGAACAAGTGCTTCCTCACCGCTTCGGAGGCGGCTGGAACCGAATGAGATATCTGAGATCTTTAGCCCGGTACGTCCCAGTCGGACGTAGGATGCTATGCGGGTAGCTGAATTATTTTCTGTTCCCGTGGCTGCCGTCGATGCAGCAAACACGTTATTTGTCGCTGGTACACCAGTGGCGAGACCTGTTAAGGCACTAATCTTGAGGAACGAACGTCTATCTAGTGGGCGTTTCATGTTTCACCTCTTGTTAAGTCAGATTGTGACCCTGTCACCAGGTGACTAGCGGCTAATGGTTATTCTGCTTACCTTAGCAATGGATTTCAGTATTGAAAAGTGACTTCAGCTCATCTGCCAGATTGAAACTTGATCAGAAGGCTATTGCAGTGCGAAAGTAGGCAATCCAGTAATGCTGTTAAATGTTTTACCGAAGGAGCAGAACGCGTGACCGATAAGAAAAAGACTGCCAGCGATTTTCATCCAGTTGTCCTGGATGCTTTCGATAAGTATGTCCATGGCAATATTGATCGACGGGAATTTTTGAAGCGAGCTAGTGTTTTTGCCGTGGGTACGGTCACTGCGAATACTATGCTTAATCAGTTAGCACCAAACTATGCTGAAGGCCAGGAAATAAGCCCTGATGACGATGATATTAAGGTCGAGCACGTCAAGATACCCTCGGAACAAAAATGGGATGGTTATCTGGCAACACCCAGAGGCATCAGCGGCAAATTACCCGCGGTACTGGTTATTCATGAGAACCGGGGTAGAAATCCCTATATTGAAGACGTTACCAGAAGACTGGCCAAGGCCGGTTATCTCGCCCTTGCACCAGATGCGCTGACCTCCTTTGGTGGGTGGCCAGGTAATGATGATGAAGGGCGAACCATGCAGCGCAGGCTCGACCCTGAAATCATGTATCAACACTGGGTTGCTGCGCTTGGTTACCTGAAAGGACATCCACGCAGTAACGGTAATCTTGGTGCAATCGGTTTTTGCTATGGTGGAGGGGTTGTTAATCGTCTCGCTACCACCGAGGATTATCTATTGGCTGCTGTGCCTTATTATGGCCGACCCGCGAAAATCGAGGATGTGGCTAATATCAAAGCAGCATTACAAATCCATAATGCCGGTGAGGACACGCGAATCCTCACGGCGCTTAAAGGTTATAAGCAAGCCCTTAAGGTCAAAGGGATTGAATTCACAGATTATGTGTATCCAGGTGCCCAACATGGTTTCCATAATTACAGCACGCCTCGCTATGACGAGGCGGCTGCAACGCTTGCCTGGCGGCGCACCCTGGAATTCTTCGGAGAAAAATTGTAGTAGCTAACTAGTTACTACCAACTATTTTTTCTGAAACGAGTTTGTCGATCTCAGCATCTGACAAGCCCGCTGCTTTTAAGACACTGCTGGTATGCTCACCGGTTGTTGGCGCCCGGCGTCTCGGTTTTACATCAGCGGTCTTAAAGCGCATGGGGATGTTGACGGTTTTATAGGTGCCAAGGGTTTCATGAGCCATTTCCGGAAACAGGTTGATGGCTTCTGATTGAGGGTCTTTTGGCACCTCATGTAGTCCTAGCACCGGTCCCCAGATCAGACCAGCCTCATCAAAAATTTCACCCCATTCATCGCGAGATTTCACAGATAGGGCCTTGTCAATGGCAGGGACGAGCTCGTGCATCAATCTAAATCGACTTCTCACATCCTGCAGGCGTTCATCTTCGAGCCATTCTTGCATGCCAATAGCTTCGCAAAACGTTGGCCAGTGGCGCGCCTCGGGCATGTTAAAGACTATCCATTTACCATCGCCGCAGGGATATCGGTTTGCAGTGGGTAACAAGAGTTCATCTCTCGCTCTTTGTCTGACGGGGGCATGATCTTGTGCTGTGGTTGCATAGTCCGAGGCCTGGGTCCAAACGGCAGATTCAAACAATGAGGTCTCGACAACCTGACCCTCACCGGTTTTCTCAGCAAGTCTCAAGGCAGCCATGATGGCACCAAAGAGTGCAAGCCCAGTTGTGTGATCACCCTGTGCGGGTCGGGCCTGGGGGACTATGCCATCAGCACCTTCTCGCATAGCGTCATAGAGCCCTGATCTACCAAAGAATGCTGTCACATCATAACCAGGCCGCCAGGCTTCAGGGCCGCTAGTGCCATATCCGGTCAAGGTGGCGTGGACAATTTTTGAATTGAGTTTCATAAGGCTCGCGGGATCTAGCTGGTACTTCTCTTGTCGCTTCAACAATAGATTGCACATAAAGATATCCGCATTTTCGCAGAGCTTATGCACTAGTTTGATCCCCTCAGGACTGGTCAGATCAATACAGATAGATTCTTTGCCCCGGTTGTCCACATCGAATTGAAAGTCATAGGCTTTCAAGGCCTCATCTTCGATTTTAGGTGGTCGACCACTGCCGCGCATTGGATCACCCTGTAAGGGTTCGATTTTAATAACGCGTGCGCCCATATCGGAAAGGATTGCACCTGCACTAGGTCCTGCCATCCAGTTGTCAATTTCTACTACAGTAATATCTTCGAGTGGGGCCCGCACGGTTACTCCTGTTAATCAATCAGAATACGAAAGCACTGGATAATACTTGAATGTTCGCCTCAGGTCAGTGTTCCAAATATCTTATGAACAAGGCACAGTTAGGTAGTTAAATGAGGCCATAAAAAGGAAGGGGGGCTGATGGCAGATAATTTTCAGATTCGTGCCTACCATAGCTCGGATTTATACATGCTTTATAGGATTTGTCTTGAGACAGGTGCCGATGGTGACGATGCGACAGGTCAGGTGGATGATGAACTGCTGGGGCATTTCTTTGCAGCCCCCTACGCAGTGTTAGAGCCGGAATTGTGTTTCATCTTGACCCGTAATGGCGAGACCTGTGGTTATATTCTCGGTACAGCTGATACAGAACAGTTTGCAAGTCGGTGCCAACAGCACTGGTGGCCAATGTTACGACAACGATATCCGCTACCTGACAGGAGTGATAAGTCGCGAAATGCGGCGATGATACGCGCTATTCATAATGGGTATGTAGCGCCAAAAATCGTTGATGAGTATCCCGCCCATTTGCATATAGACCTTTTGCCAATGGGGCAGGGTGCTGGTCAAGGTCCAAAAATGATGGCGCATTTTATTTCTGAACTGCGGAAAAGGTCCGTGCCTGGACTGCACCTTGGGGTGAGCAAAGCTAACAAGCGGGCGATCAATTGGTATCCGAAATTCGGCTTTTCGGTTATTGAAGAATCTGCAACCGGTGTCACTTACGGCATGCGCTTATAAGCTGCTATTCAGTTTCGCTCCGGGACTTCATATACAAGTATAGCTGCCGATCATGTCGACTTGTTGCAGACAGTCTACCTGGTCGTATCCAGGGTTGCCATTTAGGCGGGCAGGCGGCTTCTGGTTCGTCCCCCATGACCGTTACTCGTTGGATAATGCGTTCACCTTCGAAGTCGTTGAGCACAAAGTGTTGGGTGCAACGGTTATCCCACATAGCAATCGTACCCTCCGTCCATTTGTAGCGCACGGTAAAGCGGGGTTTGGTTACCCAGGTTGTGAGGAATTTTAGTAGTACTTCACTTTCCTCCGCATTCAACTCAACTATGCGGCGAGTAAAGTGTTCGTTTACATATAGGGCTTTGCGTCCGGTTACAGGATGTACTCGAACAACGGGGTGCACCGCCATAAGTTCAGGTCGGTTGTGGGGTAATGCATCATGGAGTGCTGTGAGTCCTTCACAGAGAGACTTCATTGGGTCACTTAACTCTTCATAAGCCTGGCAAAGGTTTGTCCACATGGTGTCGCCACCTGTTTCCGGACATCGAACCATTTTTAACACGGACATAAGGGCAGGTTTTTCTTGAAAGGTAATATCCGTGTGCCACTCATCAGCAACGCCGCCCTCG
>CBDUKY010000005.1:0-22268 GCA_965367925.1 uncultured Pseudomonadales bacterium
AACTATTTGGTTTTACTGGTGTGTTACTCGCCCTACCAGTCGCGGCGGTGGTGATGGTATTTGTTCGACACCTACATGGCCGATATATGGGTAGCGCCTATTATAGTGCCAGCGGCGTCGCTGTTAGCGATACACAATCGGAGCGATCGGTTGAAGACTAATTCTCAGTTCGCACTTGATTTAAAACTCCGAGATGATGCAACTCGCTCAAACTACACAGGTGTTGCGATCGAAAAGTTGGATCTTGATGAGCCCTGGCTGTATCTCTGGGGGCTACCAGGTTCAGGCCGAACGCACTTGCTGCAAGCCTGTTGTCATGACGAACCGAACAGTATTTATCTGGACCATTTGCTGAAACTCGACACCGAGGTGTTACAAGGTCTAGAAGCCATGTCGCTCGTTTGTATTGATAATATCGAGCAGGTGCTTGGGGATCGTAACTGGGAAGAAGCCTTATTCCACCTGATGAACGCGGTTAAAGACAGCAAGGGCAAGCTGATCCTCGCGGCAAATGCACCGGCGTCGAAAACGCGTGTTGTGTTGCCAGATCTGAAATCCAGATTGCTAGCGGCGACGGCTGTTGAGACGGATCAGTTGAGCGATGAAGATAAGCTCAAGGTGCTGATGCAGCGTGCACATAATCGCGGCTTCCAGCTTAGTGAAGATGTTGGACGATTTATCCTCAGCAGGTCAGGGCGAGACATGCGTCAATTGTTAGATCTTCTGCAACGGCTTGAGCTTGAAACCTTGAGGCAACACAAGCGTGTGACTATTCCTTTTGTTAAGCAAACGCTGAGTTTGTAATGGCAGGTTCCATTCTATTGACTGGCGGCGGCACAGCCGGGCATGTCACTCCCAATATTGCACTGATCGAAGTGCTGAAGTCACAAGGCTGGGAGATTGCCTATGTTGGCTCGCCCACAGGGATTGAGCAACGCTTGATAGGCGATATGAATATTCCCTTCTTTGGTATTAGCACCGGCAAGCTACGGCGTTACTTTTCCTGGCAAAACTTTATTGATCCGTTTTTTATTTTATTTGGCCTACTGCAAAGCCTGGTGATTTGCTTACGTGAAAAACCGGACGTGGTGTTCTCCAAAGGAGGCTTCGTCGCTGTGCCGCTGGTAATAGCCGCGTGGGTTTGCCGGATACCGGTCATCATCCATGAGTCGGATATCACACCAGGGCTTGCGAACAAAATCTGCGCCCCTTTTGCACGATATATCTGCGTTAATTTTGAGCAGACCGCAGCCTATCTGGCAGGGCGAAAAACGGTGGTCACAGGTTCGCCCATGCGTACAGTTTTAAGTTCTGGCAACGCAGATAAAGGTCTTGGCTATCTTGGCTTCGACCATACTCGACCGGTGTTGATGATTGTGGGTGGCAGCCTCGGCGCGGATGCGATTAATCAGTGTATCTGGCAGAGCTTGCCGCAATTGTTGGAGGTGTTCCAAATCCTCCATATCGTCGGCAAGGGTAATCTGAAGACTGACCTGGAAGCCGATGGTTACGTGCAAAAAGAATATCTCGACGCAGAATTTGGTGATGTGCTTGCTGCTGCTGACTATGTGATATCCCGTGCAGGCGCTAACAGCCTGTATGAGCTACTAGCACTCAGAAAACCACATCTATTGATTCCCCTTGGTTTAAAGGCCAGTCGCGGCGATCAGATTGTTAATGCGGAGATTTTTCAGAAGGCTGGGCTCAGCATGGTGTTACAAGAATCAGACTTGACCACAGACAAGTTGATCGCGGCACTGCAGGAACTGAAGCATGATGATAGCTACCGGCAAGCCATTAATGACTTCGAGGTTAAGGATGCGCTGGCTGAAATTGTCGGCCTCATTGATCGGCTAGCCGAGAAAGCCTGACGCCCAGGGCAGTACAAAATAAAAATACAAATTAGTGGTTGTGCATTTCAATATTGGTGTTATAGTTAACTACAACACTAGCTTAGCAATATGCCTTGATAGTAGCGATTTTACTCATCAACGGCAGGGATACTGAGATGCGAACATGAATATTACCTGGAATGACAAGGACCCGATCTATCGTCAGTTACGAGATCGCATTGTCGAAATGATACTTGAAGGCATATTTAACGATGGTGATAGCTTGCCCTCCGTGCGCCAAATGGCGAGTGAGCACCGGATCAATCCGATTACTGTTTCGAAGGCGGTTCAAATGTTAGTCGATGATGAGTTG
This sequence comes from uncultured Pseudomonadales bacterium, assembly GCA_965367925.1. Classification (GTDB taxonomy): domain Bacteria; phylum Pseudomonadota; class Gammaproteobacteria; order Pseudomonadales; family Azotimanducaceae; genus JAHRVQ01. The sequence continues at coordinate 2,206 of CBDUKY010000005.1, forward strand.
GTAGAAAAACGAAGAGGGTTAGGAATGTTTGTTGCAGAGGGTGCACGAGCAAAATTAACAGAAATGGAGCGGCATCAATTTCTTGAACAGGAATGGCCAGCCATCTGCGAAAAGATTGACCGTCTCAGTCTTTCAACCGAGGAATTATTGCAAGCCAGGAGTTTGGACACATGAACCAGATAGTTCACGCAAGAAATTTAACCAAGTCCTATGGTGACTTTGCGGCCCTGGATGGCATCAACTTTGATATCGCTCCCGGTTCCATTGTTGGTCTTATTGGCCCGAATGGCGCGGGTAAGACGACAACCTTAAAGAGCCTGTTGGGCCTCACGGATTTTGATGGTGAGCTGCAAGTGCTTGGTATTGATCCAAGGGAAGGCCGCCATAGGATCATGGAGCGGGTGTGTTTTGTTGCAGATGTTGGCGTTCTACCTCGATGGATGAAGGTGCGTGAGGCGATTGATTATGTTGAGGGTGTTCATCCCCGGTTCAATCGAGAAAAAGCCGAACAGCTAATTGCAAACACGAACATTAAGCATAAGTCGAAGGTTAGACAGCTCTCTAAGGGCATGGTGACCCAGCTTCACCTGGCGCTAATCATGGCGATAGATGTTGAGCTACTAGTGCTTGATGAGCCAACTATTGGTCTCGATATCCTTTATCGGAAAGAGTTTTATGACCGCTTACTCAATGACTATTTCGATAGCCAGACCAGCATCATCATAAGCACTCATCAAGTTGAAGAAATTGAGAGCCTTTTGAGTCACCTGCTCTTTATTAATCACGGCAGGATCGTTCTGGACTGTGCAATGGATGACCTGTCGGAGCAGTTCAGCGAGGTGCTGGTGAATCCAGAACATTTTGCGGCGGCAGCAGCACTCCAACCGCTTGTTAGTCGGGATGTGCTGGGACGCAAAAGTATGATCTTTGAAGGTGTACCCACCGAAAAATTAGCAGCCCTGGGGGAGCTACATGTTCCCAGTATTGCTGACCTATTTGTTGCCAAGATGCAGAGAGGTGCCTCATGAATCAGTTACCAATATTAGTCAAAAGAGAATTCTGGGAGCACCGGACGGCATTCCTCTATCTACCAGCAAGTATTAGCCTGATATTTATCGGTATCTTGATTGTGATTTTGATGGGGTTAGCCTCTGGCGCAGGCAAAGTCGATATAAATATTGATTCTAGCTGGGAGGACAATGACACACACCAAACCGAGCAGTTTGTACTGAAAGATTCTTCTTTGATGGACCTGTTTGGGGTCAAGGTACAACAACTTGCTGAGAGTCCAGAGCAAACGCGTGCCGCACAGCTTGATCGGATATACACAGGCTCAATCGTGCTGTGGTTTAGCGTGTCCTGGTTTGTGATATTCGCCTATCTGATCGGTACGCTCTACAACGACCGTCGGGACCGCTCGATCCTATTCTGGAAGTCGATGCCAGTGTCTGATGCGATGACTGTATTGTCGAAGCTAATTGCCGGTTTAATCGTGGCGCCTGGGATTTACTTTATTTGTATGGTGATCGGGCATCTGGCATTGACAATTATTGCGAGTATCGCTGCTGTAGGCATGGATGTAGATATCTGGGAGACCTTCTGGGTATCTGCTCACCTGGTTACAAGATGGCTGACATTTGTTGGCATCTATGCATTTGCTTTGCTCTGGTGTTTACCTTTCATTGGCTGGTTATTGCTTGTTTCTTCGGCTGCGAAATCTGTGCCAGTGGCCTGGGCAATTGGGGTACCTGTTGTGCTTATTGTGCTCGAAAGTAGTCTTATCGGGACAAGCTGGATTGGTGAGTTCATTCGCTGGCACGCATTTACCCCGGAGTTCTGGAGATACAGTAGCGATATTCTGCTTGGCTTGAGTCTTGATACCTCTTTGGAGTTAGCGATATCAATGGTGTTAGGTATGGTGATGATTTTTCTAGCAATCTGGCAGCGGGGGCGAGCCGATGAGATTTAAAGCAGCAACAGCAGTGGTTTTGATCGTGGCACTTACTAGCCTTGGCGGCTGCGTCAAGGTGGATACCAGCACAAAGACGCCAACGGTCGGTAGTCAATTGATGGATCTCTCAAAGGCGAGAGCGCTGGGAGATCTGACTGATGAAGAGTTTGAGCAGCTGCGGACCAGAGTATTGGCGTCTTTCTAGATACAGTCTTTGCTAGTTAAAGGCAGTGGCATTAGTGAAAATAATTCACAAATTCTGTGCAAAATCACGCTATTCTCTATAGCTTAGTAAGTGCATAGAATATATTTTCAATAAACGAGCATGCCGCCTTACCAACTGCAGGAGTCTCCGTCATGAAATATCGTGAAGTCGAACAACAACCCCAGGAAATTCGCTATTTTGACACAGAGTCTGATATCGACCCGTCAGCGGTTGAGGAAATAGCCGAGATATTTACCACCCCTTTGATAAGTAGTTATAACTGGGACTATTCAATTCCTGATACTCGTATTCGCAAAATCTACAATCTAGGTAAAGAGCTCAACTGGAACGTTGAGACTGATCTTGATTGGGAAAATGGCATGATCTCGAAAGATGAATTTCCTATTGATGAGAAGTTCAATCCCTATGTGGGTTTCAAACCCTACGATGATTTGAGTCGTGAACAGAAGCTGGAGTTTGCCTGGCATCGAACTGGATTAAACGCCAGTGGTATGTTGCATGGTGAGCAGGGCGCACTACTGGTTGCAGCACAGCTCGCAAGTTGCTCACCGTCCTATGAAGCAAAACTTTACGCTGCATCACAAACCTTTGATGAAGCTCGCCACGTCGAATTCTTTAACAAATTTATTCAAAAACAGGTTGGTATTATGTACCCGGTGGGTACTGGCCTTAAGAGCCTGATGGATAAGATTCTGACTGATGAACGATGGGATCTTAAATTTATTGGTATGCAGGTGATCATTGAAGGCCTTGCGTTAGCTGCATTTAACACGGCGAAAATGCAGAGCAACATCCCAGTTCACAAAATGGGTCTGCACTTTGTGATCCGTGATGAGGCGCGTCATGTGACCTTTGGTATCAACTATCTTGAAGACTATATCAAGCGACTGTCTAAATCAGAGCAAGAGGACCGTGCCATGTTTGCCTATCAGGCTGCGACAGGTATGGGTGGGTCTCGAGGTAACCAGACACGTTTCTATGAGCGATACGGTTGGAACAAAGAGGAAGTGAAAGAGCATTTGCGTGCCAGTGATCTCGATCGTGCGAGTCAAGATTTCCGAACCCAGTTGTTTGGCCGCATCATGCCTAATCTAAAACGTATCGGCTTGTTGACGGACAACGTCAAGCCATTGTGGGATCAACTTGGTGTACTCGATCTTCAAGATTTGCCTTCAGATGGTCGAATCAACTGGGATGAGTTATCCAAGCCACTGGTCTACGAGGAAGTGGCTGATTCTGTGGTAACAGCTGCAAGCTAGTAGCAAAAAATCTCTCACCAGGGTTTGCCTGCTAGGGTTGGAAGTAACCAACCAGAAACTGTCGAAAGCTCTCGGTCTTGCTTGAGAGATGACGGTTAGCAGGCAACACCAACTGCACCTGATGGGCATCGGTTGTGACCAGCGGCAGGACATGAATGAGCCTGCCGCGCTCTATCTGTGGCATCACCAGATAATTCGGTAGTGGCGCAATGCCGAGGCCCGCAATTGCTGCATGGTAAGCCATGTCAGTATCGTTAACTGTCATCTGAAACCCCTGATGCACACCAAGATTCGCGAAGTAATCATCCAGTTGCCGTGGATGATGAAAGTCCATGCTAGAAATTTTTATCAGGTGATGCGCTTGCAAATTTTCAAGGCTAGTTGGATGGCCCTTTGATTCAATATATTCAGGTGATGCGCAAAGAATCACGTTATGGGTTGCAAAGGTCTCTGTGACCAGTGCTGGGTCCTTCAGGGTGCCAAGGTGAATACCGGCATCAAAGCCTTGTTTAACAAGCTCAAGAGAATGATCCGTAAGAAATAGCTCGGCAGATACCTCGGGATAGGCATCTCGAAAGTCCCTGAGGATTCGCGCCAGGATGGATCGACCAAATACAGGCTCAGCAGCGATTTTTAGGGTGCCCCTTGGGGTTGAGTCCATATCTGCGATAAGGGTTTCAGCCTCATCAAGTTCCTCAAGGATGCGTCGGGCGCGGTCGTAGTAGATCTGGCCAGCTTCCGTTGTATTCACGGTTCGGGTGGTACGATTAAGCAAGCGAACCCCGAGCTTTTCCTCTAGCAGACCAATTTGCTTGCTTATCGCCGATGGTGTGAGGCTGAGTTTCTTTGCAGCGCTTGTGAAGTTTCTCGTTTGAACGACCTCCACGAAAATTCTTAGTCTGTCGATACGAGCCATATTGCGCCATGAAAATGATTGATAGTGATAGTGAGAATAAAGCGAAAAGATTTTTCAGTCACCTATCTAGCCTTCGTGTAGAATCGCTTTCTTCCAATTCAGCTCAATTTGACGAGAAAACCAGCGCGTTACGGGGATATTTGTATGTATAAGGTTCAGGTTCTGAACAACATTTCTGACAAGGGATTGAGCAGGTTTGACCAATCCACATTCAAAGTCGGTGAGGTAGAAAACCCCGATGCGATACTTGTTCGAAGCCACAAGATGAGTGATGCAGAGGTTTCGGTCCCGTCCCTACTAGCCATTGGCCGAGCTGGCGCAGGCACCAACAATATTCCGGTAGATGTTTGTACTGAGCAGGGTGTGGTTGTCTTCAATACACCTGGCGCGAATGCAAATGCGGTTAAGGAACTTGTCATGGCAGGTCTACTCTTATCCCGCCGTGGCATCATTCAAGGTATGGACTATGTAAATACCTTGTCTGAACACAAAGACAAGGCAGAACTGAATAAGCTCGTTGAAGCGGGTAAGAAACAATATTAAGGGTCCGAGCTAAAAGGACGCACGCTTGGTGTACTAGGCCTTGGTGCTATTGGTTCCATGGTCGCGGAAATGGCTCTGCAAATGGGTATGGAAGTTGTTGGTTACGACCCGGCTCTGTCCGTCGAGGCTGCCTGGCGTCTACCGAGCCAGGTGCAAAAGATGGATAGCATGCAAATGCTGTTCGGTCGCTCAGACATCGTGACCTTGCATGTCCCGGCTCTGGAGCAAACGATTGGAATGATTAATAGTGAAACCCTGGCAGCTTTTCGTGATGGCGCGACGCTACTTAATTTCGCCAGGGAAGAAATTGTAAACACCGGGGACATCCTTAAAGCTCTCGAGTCAGGCAAGGTGAGCCAATATATTTCTGACTTCCCGACACCAGCATTGATTGGTAAGCCAGGGGTGCTGTCAACACCTCATCTGGGTGCCAGTACCGAAGAAGCCGAGGAAAATTGCGCGGTCATGGTGGCAGACCAGGTAATTGATTTTCTAAACAACGGTAATATTCGAAACTCGGTCAATTTTCCCACATTGACCATGGAACGCAGTGGCGGATTTCGTATCGCACTCGCGAACAAGAATGTGCCGCGCATTCTAGGTTCAGTTTTATCTATTCTGGCTGACCGAAACATCAACGTCATTGATATGTTAAATAAGAGCCGGGACAACATTGCCTACAATATTATTGATGTTGAATCAGAGCCGACAGAAGACCTGGTTCGAGACATCGAAGCCATTGAAGGCGTGGTTAACGTCCGAGTTCTGGGCGGGGTAGCTTAATCCCAGCATCTCTTAGTACAAAGCGATTTGCATCCAGGAGACCCTGTACTTCCACTGGATTATCGTCAGCGATTTCTCTGGCGATAATCTCAGCGCTGAGCGGCGACAAGGTTGCTCCATGTGAACCAAAACCCACGGCACAATAGAGTTGGGGTTGATAGCCGGTAAAGCCCTTGTATTGTTGCACTGGCGGTAGTTTGCAAAAGGCAGCTAATCTTGACCAGTCCGGCACCTTGTCGACAATTGGCATTCTATCCCGGGTTGTACTTCTGATACCGACGACATTCTCAAAACTTAGCGCATCGACATCAGTATAGGCTTGCAAGAATTCCTTTAACGCGAGCTCGCTTGCTGACGATGGCAAACTATTACTGCTGCCACGATCGAAGGTGGCCGTCAGTGTCGCCATCTGATTGGCAGTGGGAAACCAGGTTTTCGAGCCTGAAATAATGGTATTTGGCCCGGATATTGGATCATGGATTGTAAATCCCTGACCCCGAACAGGTTTTAAATCCAGCGGTTCAAGCAGGTGATGGACGCGGTGTCCGGTTGCGAGAATAACGGTGCCGGCAGAGATGTGATCGCCGTTCGCTAACACTAGTGTCCAGTTGCCATCTTGCCATGACATATTCTTGACCTGTGTGTTCAATCGAATATCGAAATCAGGCTGATGTAGCCTGGCCGGATCAAACCAGCCCGCATGGGGATGGTAAAGTGCAGGTACTTTGAGTTGATGGCCAGCCAGTTCACTGGCCGCTTCCGCAGATAGGCGTTGGCAATGTAGATGGGCATTTTTAGCAATGGCCATTCCGCGTGTGATGTCCGCCTCATTTTCAAGAAGTTCTAATCGCCCACTAACCTCAAAAGGTTGATGGCTCTGGGTAAATTGAAAGGCTCGAAGATACAGCAAGCTATATGGCTGAGGTACGGCAGAAAGTTGCGGATATACGGCGATCTGCCGAAAAGCCGCTACCGCGCCCAGTGGAGTCTCTGATTCATCGAGGATGGTTGCGTTGATACCCCGGCGCTGAAGTGCCTTTGCACATTGGAGACCGGCGATACCTGCACCGACGATAACTACCTTGCCCGTTTCTCTTTTGGTCGTTGGTTGCCATTGACCGGGCTTTTTAGCGAATAACATTTCTCGCTTGTCACCGTGGCCTGCAATTTTACTAATAGCCAGGCCCTGGCTACCAAGACCGCGACGTACCCAGCCAGCAACTGTGTAGCTGGTTGTGGTCGCCCCTGCTTTAAGTTTGCCTGCAATGTGGCCGAGACAATCCTCGAGCCACATGTCACGATTCTGTGATGGACTAAATCCATCGAGGAAACAGGCATCAACCTCGGTTTGTAAATGCACAAGGGACTCATTCAAATCGCCAATATGTAAATTCAGGCAAACATTGTCAGCCACCCAGCAAGGGTGAATACCTGGTATTGGTAGCGGGTAGACTGACAGTAGCTTGTCTAGTTCGGCGCGCAAAGGGAAAACTTCACCAACCTTTGCCAGATCGTCAGGTCTGACTAAAAACTTCTCGAAGGCGATGTATTCAAGTCTGGCGTATTTGCAGGCAGGGATTGTGAGCCAGAGTTTTAAGCAGAGAAGGAAGTTAAGCCCGAAGCCAAATCCTGTTTCAACGATGGTGAATTTGTCACCTGGCTGCAGTGTCGACCAGCGATTAGCAAGTTGATTCGCTTCGATAAAGACATGCTGCTTTTCACTGAGTCCCTTGCCGCGGCTCCAATAGATGTCATCAAACTCAGGTGAATAAGGCGTATCAGGTGTTTGCCAGGTAATTCTGGCATAAGGCAAATAATAGCTTTGATTATTCATCCCGACTGATAGGGCGCGTGGGATCAGTAATCCATTCGCTCCAGGAGCCGGGATAGAGTATTGGCTCAGGATAGCCTGCATGAACTAGCGCGAGGATATTATGCGCTGCTGTTACGCCAGAACCACAATAGCAAATTGTCGGTTGTTCGCGAGACAGGTGCGCCTGGTCAAATGAGGATTTTAGCTCGGAGATGGATTTAAATTGCTGCGAACTTGTCAGGTTGTTAGAAAACGGTAAGCAGGCAGCGCCTGGAATATGTCCGGCGATAGGATCGACAGGCTCTTGCTCACCTTTAAATCGCACGAGCTCACGGGCATCGATCATATTGTAAGTGCTATCTGTAATTTCATCAGCTGAAATCGCTTTTGTTAAGGAGGCATGTGCCTTGAAGTCGGATGTTGGAAATACAGGAATATTGCTGTCGATTTCATAGCCTGCTGCTTGCCAGGCATCTAAACCGCCGTCCAGAACAGCAACATTTTCATGTCCAAGCCAACGCATCATCCACCACATTCTTGCAGCGAAGGCACCATTGTTTGCATCATAGGTTACGACCTGTTGATCATTTTCTATGCCCCAGTTTCTAACGCTGATTTCAAAGTCCGCTCGTGAAGGAAGCGGGTGGCGACCGGTTTTGCCATCGATAATTTCGCCGCTCAGTTCTTTGTTGAGGTGAACATAGGTCGCATTCGGAATATGGGCCTGTAGGTAGGACTGCTCGCCAATGTCATGGTCCATGAGGGCGAACCGGCAGTCGAAGATTCGAACCTTCTCAAGTGCGTGTAATTCTTCTGCTGAGATAATGGTTTTAGCCGCCACTTATTTTCACCTTGTAACCGAGTGATTCTAATTCTTGCTTAATCAGGTCTCGCTTGTCGCCTTGAATCAGGATGTTTCCTTCCTCAATACTGCCACCCACACCACACTTTGCTTTCAATTGTTTAGCTAGCTTCTTGAGATCATCAGTATTGAGGGGTAGTCCGGTGATTATGACGACGGGCTTGCCGTTACGACCCTTGGTTTGTTTCTGTAATCTGACAATGCCGTCGCTGGCTGCTGGTGCGGTGCTATTGCGTTTGCAACGGCAGGCATCCACCGGCATTGAACATACGGGACAGTGTTTGCCCTTATCCGTTGAATAGACTGTACGTCTGGTCTTCATAGATGAAATATTAGTCGTCTGAATAGATGTAGAGATTCAGGTCATCATTGATTGCTATCTGGCAAAAGTGAATAAACTGAAAGAGGAAGTCGTGGAGGTCTGCAGCACCGAGTCCTAGTTCTTCAATTTCCTCGCATTCCACCCAACTGCGCGCAACTTCCTCTACATCGTCTTCTTCGAGGCTAGCAAGACGGGCTGTCATTGATGGGCTGAGTAGATAAATATAAGGGCCATCAACGGTAAGGGATTGATCGAGTTGTTCGGCTTCACGGGCTTCATCGAGAAAAAGCCCGCCTACCAATGCATAGAGCTGGGCGCGGGCATCGCGATGAAATTGTTGGCTGGACATGCAAGGGAACCCATTGGCTGGGCTCTCATCTGGTTCCATTTCTGCAACACTGTCCGCTGCGCCGACGAAAAGAATCTGGTGCACTAGAGCGTTTCTACCTCATCTGCCTGGAGGCCCTTGTCTCCGTCAACGACGATAAATTTAACACGCTGACCGTCACTGATGACCTTGCGACCAGAACCTTGAATATTTCTGTAGTGGACGAACACATCGTCACCCTGATCGCGGGTAATAAACCCATAACCCTTTTTGACGTTAAACCATTTCACGGTACCAGTTTCTGAATCACCACCGCTCGCGGTGCTTGCTGAGCTGCTTGTGCTGGTAGCGCCGTTACCAAAAAGGCTGCGCACAACCATGGCAATAAAGAGTATGAACAGAGATGCAATACCTACACTGCTGGTTGGATCTGGAATTTGACCCATCTGAACAAAACCAAGGAGGACATAGGCCACTAGCGCGATGACAAGGCTAATGATGAGATTTTTGACGATAGAATTCATAAACGCTGCTTTGAAATTATTGAAGGGGCAAATGATACGCACTGATTTGGCATACGCCAAACTTTGCGGAGATTCATTTAGTATTGATTGCGGGATTTTAGTGGTGCAAGCACACCTGGATCAATCAAGTGCATCCAGGATTGCACGGTATTGTTTGACTGTTTCAGATAGTCCCATCCAAAGGGCATCGGTGATGATCGCATGACCGATGGAAACCTCTGCAACCGCAGGTACCTCGCGGCAGAAGGTGCCGAGATTATCGAGATTCAGGTCGTGACCGGCATTGATTTCAAGACCCAGACTAGAGGCGTAGCGGGCGGTTTCAATAAAAGGTTTTAACACTGCCTGGTGTTCTGGGTAGGCATCCGCGTAGGGGCCTGTGTAATATTCAATTCTATCTGCGCCAAGTCGGGCAGCACGCTCTATCTGTGTCGCAATTGGATCCATAAATAGGCTGACCCTGATTTGTTGGCTCTTTAGCTCGTCAACAATACCTTTCAGGGTGTTTGATTCACCGCTCAAATCCCAGCCATGGTCAGAGGTCAGTTGGTTGGGATCATCTGGGACCAGGGTTGCCTGATCTGGTTTGGTTTCTTTGACCAGTTCCAAAAAGCCTGGATAGCCGTTTGGCTCGGCCATGGCAAAAGGATTTCCCTCAATATTAAATTCAATATCCTTGAAAGCAGGTTCTGCTAACAATTTAGCAAGATCGCGTACATCATCCGGTCGAATATGACGCTGATCCGGGCGCGGGTGGACGGTGATGCCTTGCGCACCTGCGGCGATGACAGTGATTGCCGCCTCAACGACACTTGGAATCCGGGTGTCGCGGGAATTGCGAATCAAGGCGACTTTATTGAGGTTAACGCTTAGTTTGGTTGCCAATTGAATTTTCCAAAGGTTGTCTGGTGATTAGGCCCAACCGCCATTCTTGCGTGTAAATAGCTGACGCCCCAGCAACATGCCAAGCAACAATGCACCAAACACAGTGCCAGCGCCAATCAGATACCAGTTCTGGGTCGTGGAATCCCGCAGGTTTGCATTTGCTTTAACAAGTTCATCGATTTCTTCAGCAAGCTGGTCCGCTTCCGCCACCAGCCTGACGTTTTCCTGTTTGATCTGAATTTCATTTGCTGCCAGATTCGTGACTTCAGCGAGTTCGGATTCAAGCCGGGTAACAGTATCCTGTAGTTGTTGCATCTCTTCTGTAGCAGAAGACGCAGATTCAGATGCTTCTTCAAGCTGGGCAAGGGCTTCCCGGTAGTTATCTTCGAGTCGAGCGAGCTTGTCGGCCATGTCAGCCAGTTGATCCTTCGCGATTGGCTCGGTCACCAGGTACTGGGTCTGGATCCAGCCTTCGAGACCCTGGGAGGTGCGGACCCGGCTAAATCCGGTATCTTCATTTTCTTCAAGGCGCTCAAGTCGAGTGCCACTCTTTATGCCCTGATGCAAAATCCGGTGTTCTGAAGACTGGCCACCGCGAAGTGGTACATAGATGATATCGCGGATGTAAACTGTGTCCGCAAGGCAACTACTGGTAATAAGCCCGAGGATAAGTCCTAAAACCCACTTCATCAGGGCAAGACCTGCTTAAAGGGTTTTACCTCAACGCTGGCATAGACGCCACCAGCAATATAGGGGTCCGCGTCAGCCCAGGCTTGCGCTTCTGCTAAATTGGCAAATTCTGCAACGACCAGACTGCCGGTAAAGCCTGCTTCCCCAGGGTCATTGTCATCTACTGCAGGATGAGGCCCCGCAAGGACCAGTCTTCCAGCCTGTTTAAGTTGTTCCAGCCGTTCAAGATGAGCGGGGCGAGTTTGTTTTCTAGCGGAAAGGCTGTCTTCGACATCCTGGCTAATAATTGCATATAACATGGTGTATCGCGTCTAGGGTTGGTTTATATCTACCGGAGCGGGTTTAGTATCTTCCGTGATATGGCCACCCTTGACCAGATAGATCATGGTGATGGCTATATAGATAAAGGTCAGCGCAAAGCCGCCAACGAGCTTGTAGGTCACCCAGAAGTCCATGTCGAAGTTAAAAGCGACAACAAGGTTTAGTGCACCAGCGAAAAAGAACCCTGCACTCCAGCCCATGGCGAGATTTCTCCATACCTGGTCTGGCAATGGCATCTGCTCACCAAGCATGCGCTTGAGGAGGTTTTTGCTGGTGAAAACCTGGCTTGCGAGCAAGGCAGCACAAAATGCCCAGTTGACGAGGGTGGGCTTCCACTGAATAAATCGTTCATCACGTAATGCCAGGGTTAGCCCCCCGAGCACAACAACCATAATGTAGACAAAACGGGTCTGACCACTGATTTTGCGCTGGGTAGCGTATTCATAGCCAACCTGGACAGTCATTGCTGCCATCAGGACACCAGTACTAAGGAAGATATCCCTGGTATAAAGGTAGATCCCGGCAAATATGGCAATTGGTAGGAATTCTGAGAACTGTTTCATGACATGTTCGATGGTAAAAAGAGAAATCATAAAGGATTTACCGCCACGCGGCGATAGCTTTGGTATTCACAGCACGCTAGCAGGAAACAGCTATTGTCTTTAGAATGGCGTCTTTCTTAATATTAGCAGCATCAATGAGCCAGCTATTTCGCATTCATCCCGATAATCCGCAAAGTCGATTAATCCATCAAGCGGTGGAAATTGTCCGCCAGGGCGGTGTGATTGCGTACCCGACGGATTCTGCCTATGCACTGGGATGTCATATAGGTGATAAAAAGGCGCTGGAGCGGATTTGTGCGATACGGCGGCTGGACACCAACCACAATTTTACGCTGGTCTGTCGTGACCTTTCTGAACTGGGTATCTACGCAAAGGTTAATAACCCTGCCTATCGGCTAATCAAGGCAGCGACCCCTGGTCCTTATACTTTTATTCTGCCTGCCACCAAAGAAGTGCCCCGGAGATTGGTGCACCCGAAACGAAAGACCATTGGTCTAAGGGTTCCAGCAAATAATATTTGTATGGCGCTTCTTGCCGCGCTGGGTGAACCCATGATGAGTACCACACTGCAACTGCCAGGGGATGAGTACCCATTGACGGACCCTGACGAGATCCGGGATATACTCCAACATCAGGTCGATCTTGTCATAGATGGCGGCTATTGCGGGCTTGAGAGCACAACGGTAATCAATCTTGAAGACCAACATCCTGTGATCGAACGGGAAGGCTGTGGCGAACTGGACCTGTTCGTCGCATGATCCGCGTTGTCGCTGACCTGAGTCTGACTGGGCCGGTGGGCCCTGCAATAGGTTGCAGACTGTTACAGACAGGGCAGTAATCCGTCGATATAATGCCAAGAAAAACCTACCAGCTATTTTGAATCGTCAATTCCCAATCTTTAGTCCCAATCAGGTGTCAAATTGAGTTTGCTTGAAGCACAGAAGCGCGTCCTATCCGGCATGCGCCCCACAGGTTCGTTACATCTTGGTCACTATCATGGTGTTCTCAAGAACTGGGTTAAGTTGCAGCATGAGTATGAATGCATGTTTTTCGTTGCCGACTGGCATGCGCTGACAACCCACTATGAAGAAACCCATGTTATTGAAGAGAATGTCTGGACCATGATTATTGACTGGCTAGCAGCAGGTGTGAACCCAGGTTCAGCCAGTATGTTTATTCAATCGCGGGTGCCAGAGCATGCGGAGCTACATCTGCTACTTTCAATGATTACACCCTTGAGCTGGCTGGAGCGGGTACCGAGCTATAAAGATCAGCAAGCGAAGCTTAACGAGCGGGACCTGGCGACCTATGGATTCCTTGGTTATCCACTGCTCCAGAGTGCAGATATATTGATGTACAAGGCAGGCCATGTGCCTGTTGGTGCTGATCAGGTGCCTCATGTGGAAATGACTCGTGAAGTTGCCCGTCGTTTTAACCATATCTTTGGTCGCGATCCAGGTTTTGCGGAAATGGCAGAAGAGGCCATAAAGAAGCTCGGCCGTAAGGGTGCAAAAATGTACCGACAACTTAGAAAAGAGTATCTGGAAAAAGGCAATCAGGAGGCCCTGGAAAAAGCCCAGGCGATGCTGCAGGAAAACCAGAATATCTCCCTTGGAGACAAGGACAGGCTTTATGGTTATCTGGAAGGTGGTGGCAAGGTGATTTTGCCAGAGCCACAGTCCTTGCTTACGGAAGCTCCGATTATGCCGGGCCTCGATGGCGCTAAAATGTCGAAATCCTATAACAACACGATTTCGCTTCGAGAGGATCCGATCTCGGTCGAGAAAAAGATTAAAACCATGACCACAGACCCCGCCCGGGTACGTCGCACCGATCCAGGCGATCCTGACAAGTGTCCGGTTTTTAAGCTTCATGAGATTTATTCCGACGATGCTTGCAAAGGCTGGGTCAGAGAAGGGTGCACAACCGCAGGCATTGGCTGCATAGATTGCAAAAAGCCGCTAATCGACGCCATTGTGGAAGAACAAAAACCCATGCACGAACGGGCAAAGAACTACGAAGAAAATCCTGATCTTGTAAGATCAATTGTTTCTGAAGGCTGTGAAAAAGCCCGTAGCATTGCAAAATCCACCCTGGAAGACGTACGTGATTCCATGGGACTCAATTACCGGTAGTGCTATGACAGAAATTACCAACGACGAAAATGATGAGTCAGTAAAAGCTGATGCCACAGACGGGGCATCTGACGAGCTAGCTGTATCTGTCGCGGAAGCACCTGGGCAACCAGCTGACGCAAAGACAGGAAGCGAACGGGAAAAACCTGGTCAGGGTGAAATGCCATTCGCTGTCGTCGAAGGTGAACCCATGACTCAATTGCCGTTGGATCTATATATTCCACCGGATGCTCTCGAAGTTTTTCTTGACGCCTTTGAGGGCCCGTTAGATCTGCTGCTTTATCTGATAAAACGCCAAAATCTAGACATCCTTGAAATCAAGGTTGCAGAAATCACGCGTCAATACATGGACTACATCGACTTGATGAAGAACATGCACTTTGAGCTTGCTGCTGAATACCTTGTGATGGCTGCAGTGCTCGCGGAAATCAAATCTCGAATGCTGCTGCCAAGACAAGAAGAAGACGAACTTGATGAAGAAGATCCACGGGCAGAACTAATCCGACGCTTGCAAGAATATGAACGGTTTAAGCAAGCCGCGATTGAAATTGATGAGCTTGATCGCATGCACCGGGACTACTGGGTTGGTGCAGCTGATGTGCCTGAAATTGAAAGAGAACGACCACTTCCTGACATTAATATGCAGGAAATGCTGATCGTCTTGTCGAAGGTTCTAAAAAGAGCAGAGAGTTTCTCTAGTCACCGGGTAGAACTCGAACCGCTGTCGACACGTGAGCGTATGTCGAGAATTCTTGATCAAGTCCAACAGGCTGGTGATCAGTTTGTTCCCTTTGTTGCCTTGTTTACAGTTGAAGAAGGGCGAGCGGGGGTTATTGTGACCTTCCTTGCGACAATGGAGCTGATAAAAGAATCACTACTGGAAATCGTCCAGACAGACCCTTTTTCACCTATTCATGTGAAGACCCGTGGTGCGGAAGATAAGTCCACGGAAATTGAACAACTTTAATAAAAGAAAAATATGAGCGAACAACCACAACTCAAACAGATTCTTGAAGGTGCGATTCTGGCAGCAGAGCGTCCATTAAGTATTGATGCCCTGATCCAGCTTTTTCTTGAAGAAGAACAGCCTTCAAGGGCGGATGTAAAACAAGCCCTTGAAGACATTCAATCTGATTGTGAAGGTAGAGGGTTCGAGCTAAAAGAAGTCGCTAGCGGCTTTCGCTTTCAGGTGCGCCGTGAACTGGGTGAATGGGTAGGTCGGTTGTGGGAAGAGAAGCCACCTCGATATACACGTGCATTGCTTGAAACCCTGGCGCTGATTGCCTACAAACAACCGATTACTCGTGGCGATATTGAAGAAATTCGTGGTGTTTCAGTTAGTACAAATATTATTAGAACCCTGCTTGAAAGAGAGTGGATACGTATTGTGGGGCACAGGGATGTACCTGGACGAACAGCAATCTATGCAACAACAAAGATTTTTCTCGATTACTTTAATCTTACCAGTCTGGATGAAATGCCAACGCTCGCTGAGATCAAAGATCTCGATAAGATGAATGAAGAGCTGGATCTTGAAACAGAACTTATTGAGCCGCGAAGTTTGAATTTGGAACAGGAAGATTCTGAAGCGGATGACAGTGCAGCGGATGATGAAACCCTCGACGACGTCACCAATAAGGTCAATGAAATTCAGGAAAATATCAAAAACCTTTTCAAAGAGCCGGAAGAAGAGGACTTTGATGATGATCTCGACGATGAGGACAATGACGAGGTTCCAGAGTCAGATGAAGCGGGAACGAGTGATCAGGATCAAACAGGTGACGTGGCTGAAGTGGCAGACGAGCAGCCAGAAGTTGCATCTGGTACAGCATCAGCGGAAGCCGGGCCAGTGGCGCCTGAGACAGAAGATTCAGATGATGAAACACAAGCTGATGTTCCACCTAAACCCCAGGAGTATTGAGGGTGTCTGAAAAGCTCCAAAAGGTGCTTGCCAACTATGGACTGGGTAGTCGCCGTGGTTTAGAGGCATGGATTGCTGAAGGCCGGGTTCATGTGAATGGCAAGGTGGCTAAGCTGGGTGATCGGGTCACAGAAGAGGACTACATCACTGTTGATGGTAGGCCGCTCTCGCAAAAGAAGGTCAAGCACCGCTATTTGCTTTACAACAAGCCCGCAGAAGAAATTTGTAGTCGGGATGATCCGGAAGGTCGAAAGACTGTCTACGATCGACTACCTAGACTGAAAAATCAGCGTTGGATATCTGTTGGTCGACTAGACTATATGACAACAGGTCTATTGTTGTTTACAACGGACGGCGCGTTAGCAAACAAACTCATGCATCCTTCCAGTCAAATCGATAGAGAGTATGCAGTACGTGTTCTCGGTGATGTCTCTGAAGAACAACTCAATGCCATGCGAGAAGGGGTATTGTTGGAGGACGGTATTGCACGGTTTACGGATATTCAAAAGGGCCGCGATGAAGAGGGCGCTAACCAGTGGTATTACGTCGTTGTGATGGAAGGTCGGAATCGTGAAGTGCGTAGACTATGGGAATCTCAGGGATTTACGATTAGTCGACTAAAACGGGTGCGATTCGGTAGCTTTTTTATTCCTTCCGCCGTTAAAGCAGGTCAATACACTGACTTGAAACCGAAAGATATTAAGCTGCTCTACCAGATGGCGAATATGCAGCGTCCTCGCTAGCAAAAATACGATTAGGTATTGATCCATTCCCGGGTAAAGGTTTTACCCTTCTCTGCAGCACTATCATCACCCATAAGATACAAATAAAGCGGCATGAGGTCCTCTGCTGTTAGCAGTGTCGACGGGTCTTCATTAGGGAAGGCAGCAGCACGCATTTTTGTTCGCGTACCACCAGGGTTCAATATGTTAACGCGAATGGCTGCGGTATTTTCCAGTTCTTCGGCAAGCAGTTTTGCATAGCCTTCGAGGGCATATTTTGAAACGGCATAGGCACCCCAATAGGCGCGCGGGGTGGCACCAACGCTTGAACTGGTAAATATAAGTGATGCCTTGTTAGCCTTATGTAACAGCGGCAACATGACCCTGGTGAGTAAGCAGGCGCTTGTGAAGTTGACCTGCATGACTCTCGCCCAGGTGTTCATATCATACTGTTCAACTGGCACGCGGTCGCCGAGAATAGCAGCATTATGTAATAACCCATCAAGTCGTCCGTAACGATCATGGATAACATCGAATAATTGATGCATATCACCACTATCCGTGCTGGAAAGATCCAGTGGTGCAATACCAGGCTCAGGATGGCCTGCGGCTACTATCTCATCGTAAACTGCTTCTAGCTTGCTGCTGGTCTTTCCTAACAATAAAACTGTGGCGCCATGCCTGGCATAGGTGGTCGCGGCAACCTTGCCTATCCCGTCCCCAGCGCCAGTAACGAGGATGATTTTATTGTCGAGGAGATTACTTGATGCTTGATAACCCATTAGCGGCCCGTTCCGAACAAAATAACTTTGATTGATTTGATTAAGATAGAAATGTCTAACAACAATGAATAGTTTTTAATATAGAACAAATCGAATTGTAACTTTTCCGCAGCGTCGTCTTCTGAATCACCATAACCGTGCATCACCTGTGCCCAGCCAGTGATACCAGGTTTAACCATATGCCGCAGGTTGTAGTAGGGAATATTCTTTTCAAGATTGTGAATGAATTCTGGTCTTTCTGGTCTAGGACCAATAAAGCTCATTTCTCCTCGCAGAACATTCCAGAGCTGCGGCAGTTCATCGAGACGAAATTTGCGCAGGGTCTTACCGTATCTGGTTAGCCGCGGGTCATCCTCGCTGGCGTATTGTGCACCATCAATTTCAGCGTCGGTTTTCATGGTGCGGAACTTGTAACAGGCAAAGTTCTGATTATTTTCACCCATTCTCTGCTGACTATAGAAAATGGGTCGGCCGCTAGAAAATAGCACCAGTAACATTGTTGCAATGATGATCGGTAAGGCAAGGATGCCTCCGACAATTGCAATGATAATGTCCACGTACCGCTTGAAGCGAAGTCCGATAGGATTATGAATTAGCTCAAATCCATGTGCAGTAGTGAGCCATTGCTGACTTAGATGAAAGATCGGTACGCGAGAAAGATATAGCTCATAGAAGTCGCTTAAGCGGAAGATTCGTGTGCCCATGATCCGAATCTGCATCAATTGCTCAACCAGGGGTTCTGGTACCTGCTCCAGAGAGGTGACAATCACGCCAGAGATTGCTTGTTCGTCCATGACCTTGTCCAGATCACGCCAGCTACCGACAACGCTGGTGTTACTGTCAGGGTATTCGATGGTTTCACCATTTCGCGTTAGTAGCAGCAGGGTTTCTCTTGTGTAGTTATTTCTAAAGTCCGTGAGGAATTGCGCTGGATCATTATCAACAATGACCAACCAGTTAATCTGACTTCGTTGCTCTGCAAACCAGAGGTTAGCGAGATAACGAAAGCCAAGAGACCAGAGCCAGAACATCACCAGACTTGAGGCCAGCACACCTCGACCAACGAAGCCGCCAATAAAGCCTGGACCAACAACATAGACCAACAGGGCGACGGAGACACCAGTTAACATGATGGCAATAAATGACCGCTCCAGCATACCCAATTGGCTCAAGGGAGAGTCAAAGGTATAGAGGTCCATCAGATAGTAGTAGAGAAAACTTAATCCGAGGATTAGAGCGAGTTTCCAGGTCAGGAGAAAATTGCTGGAGAAATCACCGGCGATTAGCCAGTGATTTAGATTAAACAAAAGGATGATGCCCAGCGCATCCAGGCTCACTAGCATCAAGACGGTAAAATTACCGCTCGCAGACAGTAGTGAGGCGCTAGCCTTTCTATTTGGTGGCATGGACAAGATAGTTCACGTCTGTGTCGCGACCCAGTTTGTACTTTTGCGTCAGCGGATTGTAGGTCATGCCGGAAATATCCTGCAGAGATAGTCCTGACTGTCGCAGCCAACCTGCAAGCTCAGAAGGTTTTATGAATTTCTCGTAGTCGTGGGTGCCACGAGGCAGCATCTTGAGAATATATTCTGCGCCGAGAACCATCAGACCATAAGCTTTTGGGTTTCGATTTATGGTTGAAAGAAAAAGTTGACCACCAGGCTTTAGCAAACGTTTACAAGCGTCGATTACCGAGGCGGGTTCAGGGACGTGTTCGAGCATCTCAAGGCAGGTAACAACGTCAAATTCACCTGGGTGTTTGTCAGCATAATCCTCAACGGTGGTTTGCAAATACTCGATATCGAGATTCGATTCGTGTTTGTGCAATTTGGCCACGCCCAGAGGTTTTTCTGCCATGTCGATGCCGGTTGCTATTGCGCCTTTTGCAGCCAGCGCTTCCGTCAAGATACCACCACCACAGCCGACATCGAGCACTCTGGCACCCTCTAATGCGGCCCGCTCGGTGATGTAGGCGAGCCGCAGGGGATTGATGTCGTGTAGCGGCTTAAATTCGCTATGAGGATCCCACCAGCTTTTTGCTAGTTCGTCGAATTTGTTGACTTCACTAGGGTCAACATTCTGTTTTACGGCTGTATTTTCGCTTTCCACTGTTTTGCCCTGGCAATAGTTGAGTCGATGTCCAGTGTTGTAAATTTATGATCTACATAAACGGCGTTGCCATTGATCCAGCTATGACTAACGTCTGCACCACTGGCACTATAAATGATTTGTGAGATGGGATTGTATACTGGCTGATTACCCGGTCCGGAAAGATCAATCGCGATAAAGTCAGCAAGCTTGCCAATTTCCAGACTACCAAGCTCCGCTTCGCGACCGAGAAAACGAGCACCGTTAATGGTGCCCATTGCTAGCGCCTGCGCTGCTGTGACATTAGTTGGGTCGTGGGTATAGCCCTTGGCAAGTAGCGCAGCGCTGCGCAATTCGGCGAGCATATCGAGGTTGTTATTGCTGGCAACACCATCTGTCCCGACCGCGACATTAATATCCGCCTCAAGC
>CBDUKY010000006.1:0-22161 GCA_965367925.1 uncultured Pseudomonadales bacterium
AACCCTGTGACAAATTTCTGGCCATCCTGCAGTGCCATTACCAGCGCATCATCTATCGTCAATCAGATCAACACCTTCAGGTAGCTTAAAGCCGAATTGGTGCTCATCGATTGGGTGGGTTGTATTGGTCTCGGAAAATTCGATTCTTGTGGTTTGAGAGAGGCTATCGCGGAGGCTGATATAGGTAGGCTCCCCCTTGCTAAAGCCCAGGGTAAGCACTTCGAATAGAGACTCCTGACTCCGTGGTTCCAGCAAATAGGCATCAGCCGCTGATTTCTCAGTTTCTAGTTGGCTTACCTCGTATTCTTCCAGCACGGACTGATCTGGATTACCAAAGAGTAAGATCGGAATTTGTTTTACGTCACTGACCAGGGGTTTCACTACCACCTGCTCCAGGTCTGCATCATAGGTCCAGAAGTTAGTGCCATCTGAAACGATGATCTGTAGAAATGGTGAATAGGTTTCTATACGAAACTTGTTACCACGACTCACCCAGACTTTACCTTCACTCTCTTGAATCAGTTGCCCGCGATCGTCATGAGCGGTCTGGTGAAAGGTCGCTTGGAGCTGCTGCATGTCACTTAAACGTTGCGAAAGGGTTGGTGAATCAGCCTGCAAATTAAGGGTGAATCCAAGCAAAACAAGGCCAAGGAAGTATTTCAAACTATTCTGGCCCACCACCGACTAGTACCTCCCTTGAGCCATTTGTATTCATTTCGCTTACCACCCCCGCAGATTCCATGGCTTCAATCATACGCGCGGCGCGGTTATAGCCTATACGTAGTTTTCGCTGCACAGAGGAAATAGAGGCTCTGCCAGAGTCTATGACATAGGCAACAGCTTCGTCATAGAGTTCATCTTTTTCTGGGTCGTCATCGCCATTGGCAACCTGCCCCGCCATACCTGGCAGCAATTCGTTATCACTGCGGCTATCGAGAATACTATCCAGATAGTTTGGTTCCCCTAGCTCTTTCCAGCTATCGACGACCCTGTGAACCTCATCATCGTCGACAAAAGCACCGTGAACCCGCATGGGCAATGGGGAACCTGCGGGCAGATACAACATATCACCATGACCAAGTAGCTGTTCTGCGCCACCCTGGTCAAGAATCGTCCTTGAATCAATTTTCGATGACACCTGGAACGCGATTCGCGTCGGTACGTTCGCCTTGATCAGTCCTGTAATAACGTCGACGGATGGTCGCTGGGTGGCAAGGATAAGGTGTATGCCTGCTGCACGGGCCTTTTGAGCAATTCGAGCAATGAGTTCTTCAACCTTTTTACCAACGATCATCATCATGTCGGCAAATTCATCAATAATGACGACAATAAAGGGCAAGGTTTCCAAATTAGGCGCTTCCTGCTCATCATCCTCCAGTAGTGGTGATGGTTGCCAGAGCGGATCAACGATAGGTTCACCGGCCTTTTCAGCTTCCTTCACCTTACGGTTAAAACCACCGACATTCCGAACCCCCATTGCAGCCATCAACCGATATCGACGTTCCATTTCAGCAACACACCAGCGGAGTGCATTTGCTGCATCCTTCATATCTGTGACCACCGGGGTTAGCAGGTGTGGAATGCCCTCGTAGACTGCAAGTTCAAGCATTTTTGGGTCGACCATGATCAAGCGCACATCTTCTGGAGACGCCTTGAACAACAACGACAGGATCATTGCGTTAATGCCGACAGACTTACCTGAACCCGTTGTACCGGCCACCAACAAATGTGGCATTTTTGCCAGATCTACAACCACTGGCTCACCAGCAATATCATGGCCAAGGGCAAGGCTTAGTGGCGACTGGGAGTCATCGTAGGCTTTGGAAGAAAGCACCTCGCCGAGCCTGACAATTTCTCGATCAACATTGGGGATTTCTATACCCACCACGGATTTACCGGGAATAACCTCTACCACACGGACGCTAATCACCGCGAGAGACCTTGCAAGGTCTTTAACCAGACCTGTGATCTTGGAGACCTTGACCCCTGCTGCCGGCTGGATCTCGAACCTTGTCACTACTGGTCCCGGGAACACCGCCACGACTTCTGCATCAATGTGGTAATCCTTCAGCTTGAGCTCTAACAGGCGGGACATGGCTTCAAGATCTTCACTACTAAAGCCTCTAGTGTGGTCTGGTACCGTGACATCCAGTAGATGTAGGGCTGGCAGGCCATCGACAGCCTGAACCTTAAATAGATTACCCTGCTTCTCCCGCTGAACCCGCTCACTGACTTCTGGTTTCTTCTCAGGGACCTTTTCAATCTGAATGGCAGGTCGAGCCGCAACCTTTTCTACGTGTTTAATCAAGGCTTCACGGCGCACTTCTGTGGAAGCCTTAACCTGCTCCTGTTCTGCACGTTTAGTCTTATACTTGAGCCACTGCCTTTGCACGAAACTGGTAAATTCCAGAATCTTACGGCCAGTAAAGTCCATTACCGATAGCCAGTTAATGTCGGCAAAAACCGTTACGCCGAATAGCAGACTCGCAAGCAATATTAGCGTGGCACCAACATAGCTGAAAGATGGTTCGAGAAGCCCGGCTACTTCTGTACCCAGCACACCCCCGCTACCTTCCCGTAATTGCATGCCAGATTCATAGAAATGTAGCGCTGCGAGGCCAGCAGCGGCACACAGGGCAAGAATGGCGCAGCCAAACCGTAATCCGAACACTCGCCAGTCATAGTGGACCTTCTGATGTCTTCGAGCAGCTAATCGATAGGCCTGATAGCCAAGCAAAATGGGGAATAGGAAGGACAGATAGCCAAAGATAAAGAACATCACGTCTGCGAGCCAGGCGCCGCTGCTACCGACCAGGTTCGAAACCGTCTCATCTGTACCAGTGTAGCTCCAACCTGGATCATTGATATCGAAACTACCCAGTGCCAACAATAGATACAGGCACAGGGCGACTAGTGCGATAAATGCACCGTCGAGCAAACGACGTTGCACAAAGTCACTCGCAGCATCGCTGGCCTGCTGGTCAGACGGTAAATCTTTGGATTTAGCTTGCGCCAATGGCGTGCCCCATTTTCTTTATATTTTTCAATCTGTTAAATCTTATAGCTGGAAGTTGTGATTTAACATCCTTTTGTTCTACTGCAATCACTATCTTACCTTTGCCACCTTGAATCACTGCTGTATCATCTGCAGCTTTTTTGAGGCATCAGTATGGCTGGACCATCTCAACCTTCCGTCACCGATGAGGTGTGGGACGATAATCGGGTTAAATCTTTTCTCGCGCTAGAACCACAGAGTGATCAGTCCGCTGATTTCCATGTGCTGCTTAGAGCATACCGTGGAATGCGACCCGCTGACTTCGAACGCTTTCTCAAATTCTACATCGAAGCAGGTCGAGATCTCGATGCAAAGGACAAAACTGGTCGAACCCTATGGGATATTATCAGCACGCATCGTCAAGGTGCAGAGTTCCTTGCTGTTAAAGCCAGGTTCGCGTAAACCCTTATCTATTAAGCACATACTGGAAAAGTGAATATTTAAGCATTTATTCACCTGTGATGAAATCAGCGATTTCAGTGATTTTCGATAGGATTAACCTAGATTATGGAACAAGTACACCACCCTTTGATTATTTTGGGATCTGGCCCCGCTGGATTCTCCGCAGCCATCTATGCCGCACGGGCGAATCTAAATCCCGTGGTAATAACCGGTATTGAAACGGGTGGTCAATTGACAACGACGACTGACGTCGACAATTGGCCAGGAGATGTTGAGGGGCTACAAGGTCCTGACTTGATGGTCCGGATGCAACAACATGCAGAACGTTTCGATACGACCATAATCTATGATCACATCAACAAGGCTGACCTGTCCAAACGCCCTTTTGTCCTACAGGGCGATACAGCCACCTTTACCTGTGATGCGCTGATCATCACGACCGGCGCTTCCGCAAGATATCTTGGGTTGCCTTCAGAGGAGGCATTCAAAGGCAAAGGTGTGAGTGCTTGTGCAACTTGTGACGGTTTTTTCTACAAAAAACAAAAGGTTGCGGTTATTGGCGGTGGTAATACTGCCCTCGAGGAAGCGCTTTATCTGTCAAATATTGCTTCTGAGGTGATTATGGTGCATCGCAGAGATACATTCCGTGGAGAAAAGATACTTCGGCAGAAGGTCATGGATAAAGACAATATCACGGTAGTCTGGAACCATACCCTGGACGAGGTGCTTGGTGATGATATGGGCGTAACAGGTATGCGCATTGCGGATGTTAATACCGGAGAAACCGTGGAGCACGCACTACAAGGAGTTTTCATTGCCATCGGTCACAGCCCTAATACCGAGATATTCAAAGATCAGCTTGATATGAGCAATGGCTATATCCGCATTCACTCTGGCCTTGAAGGTAATGTCACCGCCACTAGTATCCCCGGTGTGTTTGCCGCTGGCGATGTGGCTGATCAGGTTTACCGTCAAGCGGTCACCTCCGCAGGCTTTGGCTGTATGGCAGCCCTTGATGCTGAGAAGTATCTCGATAATCTGACGGAACAGCCTGCCTAACTGTGTCTAGTCTGCCCTGGCTGGATGAACTCAGTGATTTCCCACCAGTTCACCATGCCCTGACAGAACCTGATGGTCTACTCGCCGCAGGAGGAGATCTGTCTCCAGAGCGGCTGATCAATGCCTACGAACATGGCATCTTTCCCTGGTTTGACGACGATCAACCCATCCTCTGGTGGTCGCCGGACCCCCGCGCTGTGCTATTTCCTTCAGAAATCAAAATTTCCCGGTCGCTACGCAAACGAATTAAGCGTCAAGAATTCGATGTTCGATTTGATACCCAATTTGACAAGGTCGTCGAAGCCTGCGCGGCGCCAAGAATTAACGAATCTGGCACCTGGATTACCGATGATATGTATGCGGCCTACTGTGAACTTCATCGACTTGGGGTTGCCCATAGTATTGAGTGCTTTAAAGGTGAACAGCTGGTTGGCGGGCTCTATGGCGTCAGTCTGGGTAAGATGTTCTTTGGTGAATCCATGTTCCACCGGCAAACAGACGCATCCAAGGTCGCATTTGCTTATCTCGCCAGATTCCTCGAATTGCAAAATGCCACGTTGATTGATTGCCAGATTGAAAACCCACATCTCAATTCACTGGGTAGCCGGCTAATTGATCGACAGGTCTTCACAGAATACTTACAGCGCAATAGAAACGCACGACCATTTGACTGGTCAATTGCCAGATGGAACGAGATTAGTTGGGATTTTAATGACTCTAATTCATCGTGATAGACTGAATTCGGAGGCCAACACGTGACATCTCTTTCAGAACTCAAATTCTTCACCACGCCTGAGCATGACTGTAGTTATCTACCAGATAAGCAGGCTATTACCTTGTTTGTGGACCCGGAAGCGGAGATTGATACCGAACTCTATACCGCGCTTTCGAGTGTTGGTTTTCGCCGCAGTGGCACCCATATTTACAGACCCTATTGCCACAATTGCACGGCCTGTATCCCTGTAAGGTTACCGGTTGGACTATTTCATTATGCCAGACGGCAAAAGCGCACCCTGAAGCGTAATGCAGATGTGAAGGTATCTCGTCAGATTCCTTATATGAGTGAAGAGTATTTCACGCTGTATAAGCGCTATATCGATGCCAGGCATGCCGATGGAGACATGTATCCACCAGACCGGGAACAGTTTGTATCTTTCCTGGTAAATGGTCGAGAAGAAGCAGCCTTTTTTGAGTTCAGAGTTGGGGAAAAGCTAATTGCCATTTCAGTGGCAGATCAGCTTGATGATGGTTTATCAGCAATCTACACATTTTTTGATCCAGATGAAGATAAACGAAGCCTCGGTAGTTTTGCCGTATTGTGGCTTATCGAAGAAACCCGCAGGCTTGGCCTACCCCATCTGTATCTTGGCTACTGGATCAAGGAATGCCAGAAGATGTCTTACAAAATGGACTATCAACCCTTGCATATGTATATCAATAATCACTGGATGCCGGTTTCTGGCTAATCTGTTGATATGCTGCTTTGCTATAGCGCGTCTTTTGGGGCAAAATGCACCGCTTTTAAGCCGCCACTGCGGTATATTTGAGGAATGAATGGCGAAGGAAGAACAGATACAAATGAGTGGTACGGTGGTCGACACCCTGCCTAATACCATGTTCAAAGTAGAACTTGAAAATGGACACGAAATCATCGCGCATATATCAGGCAAGATGCGGAAGAACTACATCAAGATTTTAACTGGCGACACTGTAAAGGTAGAACTTACCCCTTACGACCTCACCAAAGGAAGAATCACCTTTCGCGAATAATCTTTCGCGGATAGTCACCCTATTCAGCTATCGCGACATTACTGTCGCGATTCTCAACCTTACGCAGAAACTTTAGAAGGCTCTTCAATTTCCAGTGTAAGGTCGTCATTTTCGACTGATACGTGCACCACACCACCACCGTTAGATAGCTTGCCGAAGAGAATATCTTCTGCAAGTTCTTTCTTGATTTTGGTTTGGATAAGACGTTGCATTGGTCTTGCACCCATCGCCTCGTCATAGCCATTCTTGGCTAACCA
The DNA here is from genome assembly GCA_965367925.1 of uncultured Pseudomonadales bacterium. GTDB lineage: Bacteria > Pseudomonadota > Gammaproteobacteria > Pseudomonadales > Azotimanducaceae > JAHRVQ01. The sequence continues at coordinate 6,544 of CBDUKY010000006.1, forward strand.
GTCTCGAGCATCTTCAGTGACCTCAAGCACGACCTTCTTCTCATCGAGTTGTACCTGAACCTCTTCAAGGAACTTATCAACGACAGTCTTGATAACTTCTGGCGTCAGTGGACCGAATTGAATCAATGCATCAAGGCGGTTACGGAACTCGGGCGTGAACATTTTCTTCAATACTTCCATACCATCTGTTGAATGGTCCTGGGCTGTAAATCCAATAGAGGATCGACTCATCTCGTGAGCACCAGCATTGGTGGTCATGATCAAGACAACATTACGGAAATCAGCGGATCGACCGTTGTTGTCCGTCAGCTTGCCGTGATCCATGACCTGTAAAAGCAAATTGAATACTTCAGGGTGAGCCTTTTCAACCTCGTCGAGTAGCAACACACAATGCGGGTGTTTAGTCACCTCTTCCGTTAACAAACCGCCCTGGTCATAGCCAACATAACCTGGGGGTGCACCAATCAGGCGAGATACCGTATGCCGTTCCATATACTCGGACATATCAAAGCGAACTAACTCGACGCCCATGATGCTGGCCAGTTGGCGACATACTTCAGTCTTACCAACACCCGTTGGTCCTGCAAACAAGAAAGAACCAATAGGCTTCTCTGATTCCTTCAAGCCAGCTCTGGATAATTTTATTGCTGTCGATAAGGTGTCGATGGCTTCATCCTGACCAAAGATAACTAGCTTAAGGTTCTTATCGAGATCCTTGAGCGCTTCCTTATCGGAAGTAGAAACTGTGTTTGGTGGAATCCGTGCAATCTTGGCGACGATTTTTTCAACATCGACAACATTGATCAGCTTCTTTCGTTTAGATGCAGATTGTAGTTGCTGGAATGCCCCGGCCTCATCGATCACGTCGATCGCCTTATCTGGCATAAATCGGTCGTTGATGTAGCGATCAGCAAGTTCGGCAGCAACCCGCAACGAACGATCTGTATATTTCAGTTGGTGATGCTCTTCAAAACGGGTCTTCAAACCTTTAAGAATCTGATAGGTGTCCTCGACGCTTGGCTCTGTGACATCAATCTTCTGGAATCGACGAGACAATGCTCGGTCTTTATCAAAGATGCCACGGTATTCCTGATAGGTTGTTGATCCCATGCAGCGTAACTCGCCGGAAGCAAGCAACGGTTTGAGTAGATTCGATGCATCCATGACGCCGCCTGAAGCCGCACCAGCACCAATAATGGTATGGATTTCATCAATAAATAATATCTGGCCATCGGTTTCTTTAAGCTCGTTGAGCAGATTCTTCAAACGCTTTTCAAAATCACCGCGATATTTGGTCCCGGCAAGCAGTGCACCTAAATCAAGGGAGTAGACAGTGCTATTAGCAATTACGTCGGGTACTTCACCATCGACGATCATCTTTGCAAGACCTTCTGCAATGGCGGTTTTACCAACACCGGATTCACCAACCAGCAAGGGATTATTCTTTCGTCGTCGACAAAGGACCTGAATAACTCTTTCGACTTCTTCCTGGCGCCCGACCAGCGGATCAATAACGCCGCGTTTGGCCTCTTCATTCAGATTGGTTGCATAGCTTTCTAGCGCGCTGGGTGCTTTCTCTTCCCCGCCTGCCTCGTCACTCGCATTTTCAATTCGTTCGCCGGACTCCTGGTTCTCAACTTTTGGAGTGCCATGAGCGATGTAATTAACAACGTCGATTCGATTGATATCTTGCTGCTTTAAGATGAAAACAGCATGGCTTTCTTGCTCACTAAAAATTGCGACCAGCACACTACCACCAGTCACTTCTTTGCGGCCGGAGGATTGCACATGGAAGACTGCTCTTTGTAATACTCGTTGAAAACCCAGGGTCGGTTGCGTTTCGAGTTCTGTATCGCCTTCAGGGATGAGCGGCGTTGTCGCGTCGACAAACTCCACAAGTTCCTTGCGAAGTTTTTCCAGGTCAGCACCACAGGCACGCAGGACATTCGCCGCAACGGCGTTATCGATCAACGCCAATAATAGGTGCTCGACGGACATGAGTTCATGCCGTTTTGCTCTGGCATCCTTAAATGCCAGGTTAAGCGTTACTTCTAAATCTCTGCTAAGCATCGATGTATTCCTGCTTCGGTGGGATAAATCCCGTTACTTTGGGCTTGTACAGCCGCAAACTTAAATTCACTGCTTCCATAGCGTACTTATATAAGTACGATTAACCATTTTTAAAGTTTAGTCCGCTGCTTCAATTTCTGATATCAGTGGATGATTATTATCCTGTGCGTATTGATTCACCTGGGCGCTCTTGGTTTCTGCCACATCCCTGGTGAATATCCCACAGGCCGCTTTTCCATTTGTATGAACGGCAAGCATAATCTGGGTCGCCTTTTCCCGATTCATGTTGAAGAACATCTGTAAGATTTCAACAACGAATTCCATCGGTGTGTAGTCGTCATTCAACAACATCACCTTGTACATGGGAGGCTTTTGTAGCTTCGGTTTTGAAATTTCTTCAACAACCCCGATGCCGCGATCAAACTTACCCTCGTCATCTTTTCCTGCCATAACTGTCAATGTCTTTTTGTTTTTCAACTCGCGCTCAACTTCTCGTTCGTTAATGGTGGGCAACTCAACTGGCATAGTTTCTGCCTTCCCTGTGGTGTATCAAAACACATCCGCCAATTGCTGTTAAGACATCCGTGCCATCTCTGGCTCGCGCCACCGACTGAAAATTGGAATTTCATATTCTCATAAATTCATAACACCATTGCAGCAGAAATAAATCTGCTTTTAAACCACCAAAGTGTAGGGCTTTTACGACAAATAGCCGTGACCCTCTGTATTTGGAGACGCATTGGTAATAATCAAGGTTGACGAATCACAAGCTTTGATCCTAAAGTGATAGAAGTTTCTGGCAAGAAAGTCAGGGTTGGACGACCACGACTTCACGGACTTACAAACTTCGATAGGTACATCTCGGAATAATTTGTCATGCCAACTGGACGTGTAAAATGGTTTAACAATGCCAAAGGGTATGGATTTATCCTGGCGGAAGATGGTGGCGAGGATTATTTTTGTCACTATTCATCCATTGTTATGGATGGTTATAAAACCCTAAAAGCCGGGGAACTTGTCGACTTTGAGCTGATTCAAGGGCCAAAGGGGAATCATGCGATAAATATTCGTCCAGTCGTTGACAGCGAGCCTTCCACAGATAGCTGATTAGCGCACCACTGTTTCAACGTTAGTCTGCATAAATGTCTGATCTCATATTGTTTAATAAGCCCTATGGTGTTCTATGCCAGTTTACCCCGCTCGCTGAAAAGACGACCCTGGCTAAATATATCCCTGAACCAGAGTTTTATCCCGCTGGTAGATTAGATGAAGATTCTGAAGGTCTGCTGCTGTTAACCAATGATGGGAAGTTACAAGCGAGGATCGCAGATCCGAAATTCAAACTAGCAAAGACCTACTGGGTGCAGGTCGAGGGTGAAATCACCGATGACGCATTACGGCAGCTAAGTCAGGGGCTGCAACTGAAAGATGGAAAAACCCGTCCGGCAAAAGCTAGTAGGTTGGATAAGGTCAGGCTGCCGGCTCGCGTCCCGCCCATCAGGGAAAGGAAAAATATCCCAACAAGCTGGCTCTCACTTGAAATAACGGAAGGCAAAAACCGCCAGGTAAGAAGAATGACAGCCCATGTCGGCTTCCCGACCTTGAGGCTTTTCCGTCAGCGTATTGGACCCTGGTCTGTTGATGCCATTGCACCAGGCAACTATATCAAGCAGCAGGTTAATCTTCCGAGGTAGTCGACCAGTTGTTTGCTGTTTCAATGTCTGATTGTCTGGTTTCTAACCAATTTGCACCGGCATCACTCACCTCCTTCTTCCAGAAGGTGGCACGGGTTTTCAGATAGTCGATGATAAATTCACAAGCATCAAAGGCGTCTCCCCGGTGAGGACTGCTGACACCGACAAAGACAATCTGCTCACCGGGATGCAGGGTGCCAATTCTGTGGATTACAGTTGCACCTAGCACCTCCCATCGTTCAGCAGCTTCAAGCATGATTTTTTCAATTTGCTTTTCTGTCATCCCTGCATAGTGTTCAAGATGTAGCGTGTCCACTTGCGTTGATTCATTGTTATCCCGGACCAGGCCGACAAAGGTGTTGATGGCGCCGACACCTCTGGATACCTCGCCGAGGCGTCTGACTTCTTCAGCCGCATCAAAATTCGCTTCCTGTACAACGACTCTATGCATATTAACCACCGGTGACAGGCGGGAGAAAGGCAAGCTCATCACCTGCTTGAACTAGATGGGTCGCTTCAACCAGAGTCTGGTTGACCGCGTAGAGCACCTGATCTGCAGCCAGGCTTTCGTGCCAAATCTGACCTTTAGTTTCTGCGAGCAATTGGATGATCTCTGTAATCGTCAGGCTATTTTCAATCGCGAGTTCAATGCTCCCTTCACCAAGGGATTCACGCAGACTAGCGAAGAGGATAATCGTTATATTTTTCACAGCGTCCAGTCACCCGATTTTCCGCCCTGCTTTTCCAGCACCCGGACTTGATTGATCGTCATGGTTTTATCCACGGCCTTACACATGTCATAAATGGTCAATAGTGCAATGGAGGTCGCTGTGAGTGCTTCCATCTCAACCCCTGTTCTGCCAGCCAATTTACATCGGCTGATTACCGTGACCTTATGATTTGCTTCATCAACCTCGAAATCTACCTTGATGGAAGTCAGCGCAAGTGGATGACAAAGTGGAATCAGATCGGCGCACTTTTTTGCCCCCTGAATACCCGCGATACGCGCCACAGCGAAGACATCTCCCTTTTTATGGCCACCTTGTTGAATTAACGCCAGGGTCGCAGGCGCCATGACAATATCCCCGCTGGCCACAGCAATACGTTCGGTAATGTCCTTGTCAGTGACATCCACCATGCTGGCTTTACCCTCTGCATCCAGATGAGTCAGATTCTTTTCGTTCATAGTTTTCCTTTAAAGCGTCAGGTCAGGGTTTCCAGCCCCTGCTCTTTACACTTAACATCACCCATTCAAATTGTTGCTAGTGAGAGCCTTATGAGTTGGCCACCCCATCTTACCGTTGCTACTGTGATCGAGAAAGACAACAGATTTCTTTGTGTTGAAGAACATGACCAGAATATTGTCGTTGTTAATCAGCCTGCTGGTCATCTTGAACCGAACGAAACTTTGATTGAGGCGGCAATACGAGAAACCCTCGAGGAAACCGCGTATCTGGTTCAGATAAATGGTTTTGTCGGTTTCTACCAGTATTATTCAGCTGCTAATGATACAACCTATTTTCGCTTTTGTTTTGTTGCCAGTGTCATCGAGCAAACAAGCGCTGAAATCGACAAGGATATTATTCGTCCACTGTGGCTTTCTCGGCAGGAAATTGAGCAGCGCAAGCAACGAAGTCCACTGGTATTGCAGTGTATCGATGATGCAACTCAGCAACCAATTCAACCCTTAAGCCTGTTAAAGCAGTTTTAACCGCAATTGCCTTTCACATCATCGGCCCCTGCCGTAAAATGCGCCGCTTGATCTCTCCTGGCTACACCTTGTAAACCTTATGGTTGCAGCAAAAAAAGTCATAGTTGGCATGTCCGGCGGCGTGGACTCTTCAGTCACCGCAAAATTGCTGCTGGACGAGGGTTACGATGTCCAGGGTCTGTTTATGAAAAACTGGGAAGAAGATGACGGTACCGAATACTGTACTGCCATTGAAGACCTGGCCGATGCACAAGCGGTTTGTGATGTCCTCGGTATTCAACTGCATCAAGCAAACTTTGCTGCAGAATACTGGGACAATGTGTTTGACCACTTTATTGATGAATATCGTGCTGGCCGCACCCCTAACCCGGATATCCTGTGTAACCGTGAAATCAAATTTAACGTATTTAAGCAATATGCTGAGGTACTAGGCGCGGAATATATTGCTACAGGCCACTATGCGCGATTAGCCCATAGTGAACATGGCAGCAGATTACTTAAGGGGCTTGATCCCAATAAGGATCAAAGTTACTTCCTCCAATCCGTCACCTCAGATCAATTTGCTAATTGCCTGTTTCCTATTGGTGAACTGGAAAAACCAGCGGTCCGTCAAATTGCTGAAGCAGCAGGTTTACCAACCCACAGTAAAAAGGACTCAACTGGCATCTGCTTTATTGGTGAACGACGGTTTAAGGATTTTCTTAACCAATATATTCCCGCACAGCCAGGACCAATACAGACGCTAACCGGTGATGTTGTGGGCGAACATGCAGGCGTTATGTTCTATACCCTGGGTCAGCGACAAGGACTGGGTATCGGCGGTGTTAAGGATTCAAAGGAAGCGCCCTGGTATGTGGTTCGCAAAGATGTACCTGGCAACATCGTATATGTTGCACAAGGGCATGATCATCCAGCCATGCTATCCACCGCACTCTATTGCAACAAAATTGCCTGGGTAGATGGCCAGGGCCCAGAATTACCTGCGGAATTGGCCGTTAAGACGAGATACCGCCAACCTGATCAGGCTTGTACCCTGTCAGCCACACCTGAAGGCTATGAAGCCCGCTTTGCTGTGCCCCAGCGCGCTGTCACGCCGGGACAATGGGCCTGCTTCTACGATGGCGATGTGTGCCTCGGTGGCGGCATAATCGAATCAACGGAACCTGTTACATGATGCAGCCTGAAAAGCGAGTGTTAGCCCTTGCAGGTCTGGTGCAAGCTATTCATCTGGTCTCCAGTGCGGCGAAAACCGGGCTTGTCTCCCAGGATTCCCTGGAGAAGACGCTAAAACCGATATTTGTCCAGAACCCCTCATCTATTTCCGAGGTCTACTCTGGCACTACGGACATCTCCCTCGGGCTAAATTTGCTTGCCGACATGCTCTACCGATTCGATGTTGATAATCACGGCGATATTGTCCGCCATGGTCTTTCAGTTATCGGACTAGAGCGAGCGCTGGCGAACAAGCCGGAGACCCTGACTGAGCTTGGTGCAGGGATTAGCAGAATTGACAGGCAGCGGATGTTGGCTGAAGAAAGTGGTGCGATAGACGCTGATACAATTGCTGCGCTGGCTAACCTGTATGAATCAACGATTAGCCACATCGAACCGAGAATCAGGATAAGCGGCAACAAAAATCACCTTCAGAATGTTGCAAACATCCAGCGAATTCGTGCACTGCTATTATCTGCAATCCGGTCAGCAGTGCTCTGGCATCAGGTAGGTGGACGACGTTGGCAGCTACTGCTTGGCCGGGGCTCGATGAAGAGATCGATACAAAACCTTATTTAAATACAATATCTTAAATACACTACTTAACCTAGAATCTTACCTATGAACTTGTCATCGCTCACTGCCTTATCTCCTGTTGACGGTCGCTACGGAAGTAAAACTGCCAGCCTCCGACGCTATTTTAGTGAATTTGGACTGATCTATTACCGGGTCACTGTTGAAGTTCGTTGGTTCCAGCATCTAGCCTCCACCCCTGAAATCACAGAGTTAGACGCCCTATCAGCAGAGGAATCCCTTTATCTCGATAACATTTTGACGAACTTCTCTGAAGCAGATGCGCAGATCATCAAAGATTTTGAAAGCACGACGAATCATGATGTAAAGGCAGTTGAGTATTTTGTTAAGCAAAAACTTGAGCTGAGTCCTTTTCCAAAATTGCAGGAAAAGCTCGAGTTTGTGCACTTCGCTTGTACTTCTGAGGACATTAACAACTTATCTCACGCTTTAATGCTCAAGCATGCGAGAGCAGACGTCCTATTACCTGCCATGACGTCCTTGATTGATGAACTAAGCGCCCACGCCAGGTCGTACCGTAGTGATGCCATGCTATCGAAAACCCACGGTCAGGCCGCCTCACCGACTACCATGGGAAAAGAATTCGCCAACGTGGTGAATCGATTAGAGCGTCAGATCACACAAATTAAACAAGTGCCGCTTCTCGGTAAGATCAATGGGGCGGTCGGCAATTTTAATGCGCACCTGGTTTCATACCCAGAAGTCGATTGGCTCAAGCTTAGTGAAGGGTTTGTCACAAGTCTGGGAATTGACTGGAATGCCTATACCACCCAGATTGAACCGCATGATTATATCGCCGAGCTATTCGCGGCAATTCAGCGTTTTAACACGATATTGCTGGATTTCGACCGAGATATCTGGAGTTACATCTCCATCGGCTACTTTAAGCAGCGCAAAATTGCCGGTGAAACTGGCTCTTCAACCATGCCTCACAAGGTAAACCCGATTGATTTTGAAAATTCAGAGGGCAATCTGGGATTGTCTAATGCCATTCTTGGCCATCTTGCCGAGAAGCTACCTATCTCCCGCTGGCAACGAGACCTGACAGATTCAACTGTCCTGCGTAATCTCGGTACAGGCCTTGGCTATGCGTTGATTGCCTATCAATCGACGCTGAAAGGCATGAGTAAACTTGAAATCAATCGACAGGCCCTGGCGGCAGAACTTGATAGTAGCTGGGAAGTCCTGGCTGAGCCAATTCAGACTGTCATGCGTCAACATGGCATTGAAGAACCTTATGAAAAGTTAAAAACCCTGACCCGCGGGGAATCTTTAAACCAGGCTGCCATCGAAAAAATGGTGCAGGCACTGGAATTACCAGAGACAGCAAGACAGCAGTTACTCGCACTGACGCCTGCTGCCTATATTGGCATCGCCGAAGCGCTAGTTGATCGTTTGTTGGGCGATTAGCAAAATATGAACGATGCACACTGGTTTACTCATCCCGCCCTGGACCTTCAACGTTTCCAGGCAGACTATTGGCGAAAATTACCTGCTCATGTGGTCCATAGTGAGCCGATGATTGAGATGCTGGCATCAATCAATGGTGCCGCCTTGTTAGCCCTCGCCAGGGATGAATTCACTGAATCCAGACTGGTTAACTGCGAGCGATTTAGCCTCCAACATGGCCCCTTTGATCTAGATGCATTGCCCGCTAACCAGATGCTAATGGTTCAAAATCTTGAATCCCACCTGCCCGATGTGGCGAATCTTTTGACTAACTATTTCCAATTTCTTCCGCGATGGCGAATTGAAGATGTCATGGCAAGTTACGGTAATGCCAGCGCTAATTGTGGTGCACACTATGATCATTACGATGTCTTTTTACTCCAGTTACGGGGTGAAAAGCACTGGCAACTAGATATGGGTAATCATGGGCCAGAAGATCTCAGAGACGACACTGACGTACGCGTGCTTAAAACCTTTTCGCCGACCCAGTCACTGCACCAAACACCGGGGGACATACTCTATGTACCACCTGGGATAGGTCATCACGGCATTGCGTCCGATGATAGCCTGACTCTGTCAATTGGTCTGCGAAATCCAACCTTGACAGAAATGACCTCCCACCTGGCTGATTTGATGATTGACCAGGATCATGACAGCCAGATGCTAGATGATGAGTTTATGGGCAATACGGTCCAGGCCACACAGATCCAGGGACTTGCGAAACGGGTCGTGGCTGCCTTGTCGGAACAGACCCTTGTCAGTGAATGGTACGGTACCTATATGACCCAACTCCGTGATCCTGAGCTACTCGTATTACCAGAAGAAATGCTGGAAACATCGGAAATACAGGCATTATTGACAGACGAAGAGACCCTCTCCTGCCAGTTACCTGCAAGACTGGCAACCATTCAACAGGGCGATGTATTGAAGGTATTTGCAAATGGTGAGATGTTGGATAGTTCACCCAGTGAAGCGGGTTGGGTAGAAGCGCTGCAACAGCAACGCACGGTTCCAACTTCTCGTATTCCGCCAACTGAAGCAGATATGGATATACTTGGTCAACTCGTGGATCTGGGCGTCATCGACATTTCCACCACCAACTAAATAGTACCTATGAGTAACGAACTGGAAATCCGTAAATTCAATGTCCGAGAGGCCAACTGGTCTCTGGATAAGAGCACCCTCTCCAACCTTCGTAAGCTGGTATTTATTGTTGAACAACATGTCCCCCAGGAAGAAGAATGGGATGGCAAGGATGACGATGCCTGGCACTGGTTAGCAACCGATATTGAGGATCGTCCAATTGGTACCGCGCGCCTACTGCCAAATGGGCAAATTGGCAGAATGGCAGTCTTGAAGGAATATCGTGGTTGGCATGTTGGCAGTGCGCTACTCGAACAGGCAGTTGAGAAGGCCCGTCATCTGGGTTTTGAATCCGTATTTCTAAATGCACAGAGTCACGCCCTTGATTTCTACCGTCGAGGTGGATTCGTCGAGGAAGGTGAAGAATTTATGGAAGCAGGCATTCCACACTTTCGAATGCAGCAGACATTATCACCGGCGGGTGGCAATACCCAGCGCAAACCTATCACTGGCGAGATTCCCGACGTGAGTATTCGCGAGGATGATACAGCTGAAGTGAGCTGGCAAACGGGTCAGAAGATTATCCGCTCCCTTCGAAAATCAATACTTGTAAGCGAACTTGGCCTGCCTGACGATCTACTGGAAGATGAATTAGATACCACCGCCATCCACTTTCATACCCAGACACCAGATGGCCAGACCATCGCCGTAATGCGTATGGATCTGGCAGGCAATATTTCAAGGCTAGCGGTCGATGCTGGCCATCGAGGCCGTGGTACCGGCAATGCACTACTTGAAGCTGCATTACGGAAAGCCCAGCGGTTTGGCTTTAAGGAAATAAAACTTGACGGACTTAGTGCACTCGATGGGTTCTATCGTCAAGCCGGATTTGAACCCTATGGCGAGCCATATGTTGCCCATGGTCATGAACATCAGCCTTATCGACGTGAGATTAGCTATGGTGAGCTGTTGGAGCCACCGATTGAGACACGCAGTGGTGAGGCCTATTCAGATGCGCCTTACCTGTTGGGGGAATCCAACATATTCCTGCTGATCAGAAGAGAGGAAGAATTCCGCCGGGTGATTCAGGAGATGTGTCGCCAGGCAACCCATTCCATTCGCATACTCTCGCCAATGCTTGACCATAAGTTGTTCGATACAGAAGAACTGCGGGATGTATTCTCGGCGCTGGCACGCAAAAATCGTTACACCAGTATTGAGATCTTACTTTACGATTCACATCGGGTGGTGAAAAACGGCCATCACCTACTAGAAATCGCAAGAAAGCTACCCTCTTCGATCAACTTTAAGATTGTTCATCCTGAGTTACGCACCCTGAACCACCAGTATATTCTGGTTGATGGCGCCGGGGTGATTTACTGCCAGGACTACGAAGACTATGAGGGCTACGCAAACTTTAAGGATGTCACAGAAAATAACCGCCTGGGTCGTCAGTTTCGTCGAAGCTGGGAAAGCGGTCTTTATGATCCTAATCTGCGACAGCTTAAGATCTAGGGCATGGTTAGTGGCTTGCTAGAGACTAGCAACCCATTGTTATCACCATAGATATATTCGCCCTCAACGAAGGTTACACCGCCAAACTGTAAGGTTTCGTGCAGCAGTCCTATATCCCGTTTTACACTTTTCATCGGATGGGTTGCCAGGGCCTGTACGCCAAGCGTGGTTTCACGAATGATGTCCACATCACGAATACAGCCATAAACCACGATGCCTTGCCAGCCATTCTCCACGGCCTTAAGCGCCAGATTATCACCTAGCATACCGCAGCGCAGGGAACCGCCTGCATCAACAACAAGGACCTTGCCAGTCCCATCTGTACCAACCTGGCTTGCAACCAGGGAGTTGTCCTCATGGCATTTTACCGTCACAATCTGACCCCCGAACGATGCCTTGCCGCCATAGTTTTGGAAGATGGGATCAACAACTCTGACAAGTTCAGGGTAGGCATCGCATAGATCAGGTAGTACGTAATCCAAGAGGATCTCCTTGGTTAAAAAAATTGATGGCGAATAATAACAAATGATTAGCAAACCATTCAGCCAGATTCTACTAATGTTGTTAGTAAGCGGCATCGCTTTAGAATCATTCGCAGAGATTTATATCTATCGCGGCCCAAACGGTGAACGGATGATCACCGACAAGCCACCTCACCCTTCTGAAGACTATAGTCTAGTCAGTAAGCGGGATACCATTTCAGACGCTGGCCATATCCTGGCTAATCGGCCGATCCAGATGGGCGGCCCGGAATACTTTCGATACTACATTAATCAGGCTAGCGACAAATTTGATGTCGACCCTGCACTCGTAGAAGCGGTTATTCAAGTAGAGTCTGGATTTGATCCGAATGCGGTTTCAAAAAAAGGCGCAACAGGTCTTATGCAATTAATGCAAAAAACTGCGAAACAATATGAAGTTACAAATCGCTTTAATCCAAAGCAAAATATTAATGCAGGTGTAGAACACCTGAGTACGCTACTGGAGCGATATGATGGTCAGGTACCACTTGCCCTGGCAGCATATAATGCTGGTAGCACCGCGGTTGAAAAATATAACGGCGTCCCCCCTTTTCCAGAGACTAAACGCTATATCAGCAAAGTGCTAAAAGCTCACGGGGAGTTTCGCCAGTTTCGATATGGTGTTTCAGGCGGACTAAGATAACACTGATCTTTAGTTGCAAGGCACCCCCCTCAACAAATGCCGCCACAGTGGCTGCAAAATAGAGATATTGTTTTATGCCTACCAGACTAGCTGCTAAACACGTTCAGTATGGCTTTTCACTAAGGTGGCTACTGCTTCCGGTACTTGCAATCGTCATTGGCGTTGCCTTTGTCTCAACTCAATATGTTGTTCCCATTTTAAAATCCGGCAGTGGCTACGCGGCTAAAAATATTTGTTCTGGCTACTTTCTAAGTGGCTTCTCTGGAGAACTCATCGTTGAACAGGCTTTGATAGGCGCGTCACCACTGCTGGCTAATACAAGCTATGAAATAGATGACGCTAAGGGCACCGTCATTGCCCGCCTATATGGGGTTTTTCCTCGCACAGCAATGTATAGGAAAGGGCTTGGTTGTACCCTGCTCTCGGACAATAACCTGGATAATGTGCCTGGGACTAGACCGAATAGCGCGATAGATAATTTGCAGCCCTGGCAGACGGGTAATCTGTCAGAAGAAAAGCAGGCCAGAATTGATGCGGCTATGGCCCAGGCTTTTGCTGAACCTGATTCCGCCAGCCCAAGAAACACGAAAGCCATGGTTGTTATCCATCATGGCAAATTAGTTGCTGAGCGATATGGTGAAGGTGTTAACCCTGAGACACCGCTTATTGGTTGGTCGATGACCAAAAGTATTACCAATATGCTACTTGGCATTCTTGTTAGAGATGGATTGTTGGATATATACGAGCCGGCGCCGGTACCAGAGTGGCAGGCAAGTACAGACGACCCAAGATCAAAGATAACGATTGATCAACTTTTGCGAATGAGTAGTGGTCTTAGATTTAACGAGGACTATGATCTGTACAGTGACGTAACACGCATGCTCTCAAATGAGCCTGACATGGCACACTTCGCTGCATCTATGCCTTTAAACGACCCGGAGACCAGACCCATCTGGTCATATTCATCGGGTACAACAAATATACTCGCACGGGTTGTCAGGACCATCGCGGAATCTAGAGGCCAATCCTTTTCATCATTTATGCAGCAACGATTATTAACGCCACTCGGTATTACTTCAGCACTTATAGAGCTCGATGCATCGGGTACACCGGTTGGTTCATCTTATATGTATGCGAGCGCAAGGGACTGGGCAAAACTTGGACAACTGGCGCTGAACAATGGTCGCTGGGCAGACCAGCAACTGCTGCCTGAGGATTGGATTACTTATAGTACAACCCCGACGGAAACAAATAGTCGCAACAACTATGGCGCTCATTTCTGGCTTAATCAAGACCCGGATGACAGCGAATCAGATCGCTCATTCCCACACTTACCACCAGACGCCTACGCAATGGAAGGTTACCAAAACCAGTATGTTTTTGTGATCCCCTCGCAAGATCTGGTGGTTGTGAGACTCGGCTTTACGCCAGGCAACAACGCGGGTGTTGAGGCATTTATCGCCGAGCTAATCGCGACCTTAAGTGACTAACAATAAGCTTCTATCCTTGACAATCAATTGAGGTATCCACTAGATTCTGTGTTGACCCCTGGCGTTTACCTCACTTATGTATTCCGATATTCGGATATCTCCTTTCTACGCCCCCTTCGCCTTGAGACCAGTGGCTGGTATTAAACCTGCAGGGTTCACGAAGACAGATATTATAAAGTTTGCTAACAACGACGGAATCGACATCCACTCATCGATTGCGTTTCATAATTATAAATTGCAGCTGGTACGCTAGGAGTTGATTAACAATGTCTTTCAACAACAAGTTTAATGCCCCAATTGTAAGCCTTGTATACATTTTGTTGCTCAGTCTGGTGGGCTGCAATGAATTTCACGAGAATGCTAAACAGGTAATTTCTGCCAGCGACGCTGTCTTTCCCATTAAGGGAACGTCACTCTTTGTTATGGCCAGGGTGGATTTAGAAAAGATTCGAGCTAACAATAAGAGTGTTGTGACCGAAAAGGATATTGCCAGACTTCGTCGCACCCTCTATGCCCCGATGACCTCCGACAAAAACGGACAGATCTTAAATGTGCAACTTACTCGGGTTGATCACTGTTACAAAAGCGATAGTAGTTATTCTGCTTACGCACACCTGGTCGGTGACTATTATCTGGAATCCTCATCCAAGGAAGGTTGTTTTGAACAAGGTGATAAACGAGCTCATACAATGAGCATTTATCGAATCGTAAATGACCGTATGTACATGGTAACAGCACCTGATTTTGTCGATTGGGCAAAGAAACTATCTACTATAAGAAAACTCTGGCTTGGTGTGACGCTTGAAGAAGTTGAAGTCGATGACGTGTTAGCTGGGGCTGGTAAAAAAACGAAGAAAACAATCGCAACGGTGGATAGCCTCTCTGCATACGAAGCATTTGTTACAGAAAGGATGGACAAGATGAATGTACAAGAGATCTATTTAAGTCCAACCGAACCAACTGCTTTAGAAATTGAATCTGCCAATGTGCTCTTTGACCTCTCACAGCGAAAGGCCAGTGCCGCGCTTGCCAGGCAAAAAGCAATCGAGAATCAGGGGCTGCACTTTTGCAATGAGTCGAACGAGAGCTTATCTCTTGTGCTCGGTCAAATAGAAGATACTCAGTGGGTGACCCGTGGTTGGTATAACGTCGACGTCGGTGCATGCAAACGGGTTGCTACTAATATTACCGGAAAAAATTACTACTATATGGCCGACGGCAATCGTGGTAGCAAGTGGGCCGGTGAATACACCATGTGCATCAAAGAAAAAGATGCCTTCCACATTAAGGGGTTTAAAGATTGCGAATCCCGTGGTTTTAAGAGCGCGAAATTTGGAAAAATTGAGATTGACCAGACCACTGCAGACTTTAAGCAGCGATTCACAGGCGGAAAATTAAGCAAAATCGATAGTCTTGATATTGGCGAAAACGTTTACGTTCAAGGACTTCTTTCTGATGAACTAGCAACCATCATCCGAATTGATAAGAAAAACAATTCCGTCAAGGTGCTCCGAGCTGAAGACCGGACAGCTAAATGGGTTTCAATTAATGACGTTATCACTCGTCAGGAAGCTCAACGGAATGACTTTGGTAGAGCCGCAGTAGGTGCAGCAATGATTGTCTGCCTTTTTAGTCC